>JAGXIO010000041.1 GCA_024635555.1 Saccharicrinis sp. | reverse complement strand
TTTGGTAAGTGGTCATGGAGGACCGGATCCTGGTGCATTGGGTGCCTATGGAAACCAAACGCTGGCCGAAGATGAATATGCCTACGACATCACCTTAAGGCTAGCCAAAAAGCTGCAAGAAAACGGAGCCACCACACACATGATTATTCAGGATGAGAACGATGGTATCCGCGCTCACTCGTTCCTGGAACTGGATACCGACGAAACTTGCATGGGAGAGGCTATTCCTCTGGATCAAATTGAAAGATTAAAACAGCGAGCTGATGCGGTGAATCATTTTTACCTTAAAGATAAGCTGGCTTTTCAACGTTGTGTTGTAATTCATGTCGATTCGCGAAGTCACGGAAATTCCATTGATGTGTTTTTTTATCATGCTCCCAAAAGTAAATTGGGTAAAATGGCGGCTCTTACTATTCTGGATGTATTCGATTCAAAATATAGCCAACATCAGCCCTCACGCGGATACTCGGGGGTTGTAAACAGCCGAAACTTGTATGTGTTAAGGAAAACTTATCCGGCAACTGTTTTTGTGGAACTGGGGAATATACGAAATTATCGCGATCAGCAACGCTTTATCCTGGAAGATAACCGTCAGGCTTTGGCGAATTGGTTGTACGAAGGTTTACTGAACGATTATAATAATACAATAGATCGTTAGACGTTAGATTTTTAGACATTAGACAAGGCACTATTGATTAATTATTAGATTATCAGGGCAAAACAAATAAATAACTATTAAAAAAATAAATAAGACTATGCAAGCTACTTTATTAGTGTTGGCGGCCGGAATGGGTAGCCGTTATGGAGGATTAAAACAATTAGACGAATTGGGACCTAACGGAGAATCAATTATTGATTACTCGGTGTATGATGCCATTGATGCGGGATTCGGGAAAGTTGTTTTTGTTATCCGACCATCATTTGCCGAACAGTTTAAGGCGCAATACGAACCTAAATTTGGTGATAAAATAAAGATTGAATATGTGTTTCAGGAGTTAGATAAGCTACCAAAAGGCTATAAAGTACCCGAAGGAAGAGAAAAACCTTGGGGTACCGGGCATGCCATGTTAATGGCTAAAGACGCTATACAGGGCTCTTTCGCCATTATAAATGCCGATGATTTTTATGGGCGAGAAGCGTATAAAGCAGTGGTGGATTTTTTAAATAAAAGCACCAACGAAAACGAATATGCCATGGTAGGTTATGCCCTGGATAACACACTCTCGGAGCATGGAACTGTATCGCGCGGCGTTTGTGAGCAAGATGCCAATAACAATTTGAAAAACATTGTTGAACGTACTAAAATTGGTTATCTGGATGGAAAAGTAGTGTATTATGATGGGGATAAAACAACAGAGCTAACAGGCAAAGAACCTGTTTCGATGAATTTTTGGGTCTTTAAAAATTCCTTTTTCAAAGCCCTGGAAAATGAGTTTGAGCTTTTCTTAAAAGAAAAAGGGAATGAGATGAAATCGGAGTTTTACTTTAACGCACCGGCCGATAAAATGATAAAGCAAGGCAAAGCCAACGTTAAAGTTATTGCCTGCGATACTAAATGGTTCGGGGTAACCTACCAGGAGGACAAACCTTTGGTGCAAAAAAGCATTCAAACTTTAATCGACAAGGGGGTATATCCGGCAAACCTTTGGGGAAAGTTGTAGTCAGCATTAGGCAGTTAGCAGCCGACCAACTGCTGACTGCTGTATTTAAATTTTTGCCGAATGAACATATTTCAGATAGTCACCCTCGTAATTGCCTCAATACCTATTATCGCTACCCTTGCCTCCTTGTTAAAATGGGATGAGTGGTGGATTAGGGCTTCTGACTTTCCGCGTATTCAAATTAGTGCATGGCTGATTGTTGCATTAATACTGACCGGATGGTTTTATGATTTTTCTGAAATAGGACATTATATTTTGTTGGCTCTGCTGTTGTACAGTTTGGGATATCAGGCTTATCGTATTTACCCTTATACTTTTTTGGCAGCCAAACAGGTATTAAGTGTCGAAGAATCTGAATTGGAAGATGATAACTCCCTTTCGGTATTGGTGAGTAATGTATTAACCCCTAACAGGCAATCGCATCGTTTGTTAGAAGTGGTGCGCCAAAAAAATCCCGATATGCTGCTCACCCTCGAATCGGATAAGTGGTGGGAGGATCAATTAAGCGAACTGGAACCAGATTACCCCTATACGGTAAAGGTGCCATTAGATAATTTATATGGGATGCACCTGTATTCGCGCCTTGAGCTAATTGATGCTGAGGTTAGTTATTTGGTCGAATCGGGTGTTCCTTCCATAGAGGCGAGGGTAAAATTAAAGTCGGGTAAGGAGGTTCGGTTATTTTGCCTTCATCCTGCACCTCCAAGTCCCACACAAAACGAAACTTCGGCCGAGCGCGATGCCGAATTACTCATGGTAGCCAGGAGTTTAGATGGAAAAAACAAAACGGTTTTGGTTATGGGCGACCTTAACGACGTAGCATGGTCGCGCAGCACCAGTTTATTTCTTAAAATCAGCGGACTGCTCGATCCCCGCAAAGGGCGAGGATTCTTTAACACCTTCCACGCCGAACATCTGTTGTTGCGTTGGCCTTTGGATCATATCTTTATTAGCAACGATTTTAAGTTGATTGCCATGGAACGCCAAAAAAATATTGGTTCCGATCATTTCCCCATCTACAGTAAGTTTCAGTATTTACCCGAGGCACAGCAAAAAAAAGATGCTAGCGAAGAACCCGATGCCGACGAAAAACAAGAGGCTAAAGAGAAAGTTGAAAAGGTAAAATAGATAGAGTATAATTAGTCCTGCGACGCCACTCCTTAATACAACAGAAACCTATATCCATTTAACTGATAATTATTAACGTAAAATAAAAAGTCTAACGGATGATTTGTTGCTTTAAATATTATTATTTTAGCAGATAGAATAACTTCACATATAAGGGAAATAAAGGCAAGTGGGGTTGTCGAGATGTTATATGCAAGGCAAATACCTAATCATACAGATGTAATTTGATTCGAAATTTTAAAAAAAAGGATTGATTATATTAGCTCAATGATTGAAGATTGGGGCAAAAAAATTAATTTTTCAGCTCACTTTTACCCTTTGGAATATTTGGAATAGCCTTCACCCATTGCATACATTTGTTAAAATCACACAAGCCATCTTATTGATTTTGATTTTTGTAAAAGAATGCAATTTTTGCCACCGCAAATTGTATATTTGTGAGTCGAAAGATATTTGATAATTATATAAATTAATGAAACTAAAGTCTTTATATTCAGAGCTTGGATACGATGGTTTTCTAAATTCAAATTTAGAAATTGAATCGTTGCACCCTGATTATAAGGATATCGAAAAAATTGGTGCGGATAAGGTCTATTTTTCTGGGGAAAATCCTGCTGTTCTTTTTTTAGATGTACCTTCGTTTAATGATTCAGAACTAATTAGAATTGCCCAAATTCAAAAGAACGCATGGAATTATCGAAAGGTATTACTTCTATTTGCACTTTCTGACACCGAAATACGCATTTATAATTGTCATGAGAAGCCAAATTACATTGATGAAAATCAAAATATAAATAGTGAATTAAAAAAGCTTCAGGTATTTGAATATAATGGCAATTCAGATGAAGCGGTACTAGACACATTATTAAACGTTTTTTCTAGGATTGGTGTTGATTGTGGCTTATTATGGTCTCCCGATTATGATATTCATAAAAAAATTAATACACAAAAAAGATTAGATAAATATTTAGTTCAAAGTCTTCTTAATACAGCAACAGAATTAGAAAAAAAAGGCATTAAGGATAAAAACATAATCCATGCTTTATTAATGAGGTCATTGTTTATTCTTTTTTTAGAAGACAAGGGGGCTGCTTCGGAAGCTGGATTATACAAACAAATTAAGATTGGAGCTGAAAGCTATTTTGATATTCTTGAAGACTTGGACGCAACTTATCTGCTATTTAAAGAAGTTCAAGGTCATTTTAATGGCAATATTTTTCCATTATTGCCTAATGAAAAGGATTATGTTATACAAGAACATCTTGCTTTAATTAGAAAATGTTTTGTAGATGGTGATTTATCTGATCAACCAAAGCTTTTTGAAAGTTGGCGACTTTTTGATTTTAAAATTATTCATATTGAACTTTTAAGTGAGATTTATGAGAATTTTTTAGGAGAACTTAAACGAGAAAGAGGGCAGTTTTATACACCTCATAGTTTAGTTGAATTAATCTTAAAAGATAAACTTCCAACGGATAGCAAAGAGTATAATTTAAAGGTTCTTGATCCTGCATGTGGTTCTGGAATTTTTCTTGTGGAAAGTTACAAACGTTTAGTTAAGAGATGGAAAAATGCCAATCCAACTAAAAAAATTGACTTTGAAATTCTGTGTAAGTTATTAAAAAGTAATATTTATGGAATTGAAATAGACCCAACCGCAATTAAGGTTGCTGCTTTTAGTTTGTATTTAGCATTAGTTGACGAGCTAGACCCTAAAACACTTTGGATAGGGAAAGATTATCAACTTCCCTATTTAATATTTGATCCCGAGGATAAATTAAAACCTAAAAGCAAACAGGGAAATAATTTGTGGCGAATGGATACTATTGGAGATGTTGATGCCAATAAATTTATTCAAGCTGATTTAGTTGTGGGGAATCCTCCATTTGGAACAAAAAAATTAACTTCAACCATAATAGATTATTGCAAACAATACTCTTTTGCGGAAGAAATGGTTTTACCTTTTATACATAAAGCGATAACTTTTTGTCCTAAAGGTCAGGTTGCATTGGTATTTAATACAAAAGTTTTAACTAATACCGAAAAACCTTTTGAAAATTTCCGAGAATGGTTATTTAAAGATAATTCTGTTGAGAAAATATATAATTTATCCATTTTTAGAAATGTTCCAAAAAATTACGGTGGTCAATTATTCTCATCAACAATTACTCCTGTTAGCATTATTTATTTTCAAAAACCATCCTTAGAATCTAATTATATTGAATATTGGGCACCAAAAACATATATAAAATCACATCTCATTGATGGCATAATCATAGACAATAGTGATATTAAATACTTGCCTCTAAAAGAATGTCAAAAGCCAGATTCGAAGATCTGGAAAGTTGCAATGTGGGGGAGCATTTTGGATTATAAACTGATAGAAAAGCATTCTGCTCCTGGTAATTCTATTAGTTCTTATCTGAATTCAAACTCTAATTCTTGGATTAGTGGAAGAGGTGTACACCCTGATTATAAAAAAGATTTCATTATTCCAGACAAAATATTGCCTATCGGAAGTATAAAGCAATACTATACAAGTGATTCATCTTTTGAACCAAATACAAAAAGATTTAGACCCATAAAAAAGGGATTGTTTGGAAAACCTTTTTTAACTGTAAAGGAGACTTTATTGGATAATAAAATATGTTCATCATATATTTCGAGCAATCAGTTTACACTTTATTCTACTCATAATTTTTCTTCTACCAATCAAGATGAATTGCATGCCTTAAATGTATTCTTAAATTCAGATTTTGTTCACTATTTCTTATTTCTTACTGCATCAGAATGGGGTATTAAAACCCCACGAATATTATTCAATGAACTAATCTCCATTCCTTCATTTTTTAGGAATGAAAAAATGATAAAAGAATTATCAAATCTTTCAAAAGAAATAATTAAAATTGAGAAAAGTGTATTTTTTGAAAAAGAAAGAAATGAATTGGTTACACCCATACGTAATCAAGTTGATTTAATAATGCAAGAAGGATTTTCTTTGTCAATAAAGGATTCAATTCTTATATCAGACTTATTAAATAGATATGAGCTTTATATTAAGGGGCATAGGTCAAAATTATTGCACCGTACATTATTGGAGGAAAACATTTCATATTCAAAAATATTAATTAATGAGTTGAATGTATTTTTATCGAGTTCAAAAATATTTTCAAATGCGAAAATTTATGATGTGAAGGTTAATGACCCTTTAAACATGATTCAATTAAAATTTGATAAAAATAAAAAAGAAATAGAAGTAAATCCATTTGAATCATTACGTCCAAAGTTAATTGAAATAGATAAATACCTTCTTCAACAAAAAGCAGGTCAGAGTATTTTTGTTCAAAAACAGATACGTCATTATGACTCAGATAAGATTTATCTAATTAAACCCAATCAAAAGCGTTTTTGGACTCGTTCACAAGCTCTTGAGGACGCCACTTCAATAATTGACGAAATCCTTAGCATGGAGGGTGCTCAATGATTGGTTCGTTAAGTACTGATATAATCTCTCAGTTTCAAGAATCATTTGAAACCAATTGTCTTTCATTGTTTGGTGAGGCTTACACTCATATTAACAATACTCTAAATATTACAATAGACTGGGAGGAAGAAAACATTTCTGCTAACTTTTTTGATTATATCGATAAAAGTGAAAGAGCAATCGGTCTTAATATTAATATTTCGGATGAGCACAGATTGTATTATCAAAATATACTATCTGGTCAAACAACGGCTAAATCTGCCTCTCGAATAGACTTTAGGTTAACAACTAATTGGACACAAGCGAAAATGCGTTGTCAGTTCTATATTGAAGCAAAAAACTTAATTGAGGATGATTGTATTAAGAAGGGGCGAAAATCAAAACTAAACGCAAAAAAGAATCATGAAAGATATGTGAATACGGGAATAGATAGTTTTATTTCGGATAAATACCCACAGAATGGCTGTTTGATAGGCTATGTTTTGCAAGGGAATCCTGATAATATTGTTGCTAAAATAAATTCGACATTAGATACATCAAACCGAAATTCAGAAAATTTGAAGACGCAGAAATGTCAAATCGAAGATTTATCTTTCTTCTTTATTTCAAGTCATTTAGAACAGCGGATACTTAAACATTATTTAATCAAATTTTGAAAGACTAACCCACACAGCCAAGCACATTTGGAATTTGAACAGGCCGGCTTGCAATCAAAGATTGTAAAATAGCTTATTTGTTTGCTAAGTCTTTTTTGTCGCCCTTAAAAACTAATTTTTACGGGAACGTAGTGCTTCGATTGAGCGGTTTAATGACTATATAAACTGACAATGATTGATAATGGGTAGCACAACACGTGGTGGCCAATATTTCTTTTTAAAAACTATAATATGCAAACAATTTTAGGTTCAGGTGGGGCAATTGGAATTGAATTGGCCAAAGCATTAATTGAATATACAAGCGAAATTAGATTGGTCAGCAGAAATCCTAAAAAGGTAAACAGTACCGACCAGCTATTCCCGGCGGATATTACCAATCGTAATGAATTGGAAAATGCGGTAAAGAATTCTGACATAGTTTATGTAACCGCAGGATTTCCCTACAACCATAAGGTGTGGGCGGATAAATGGCCCAAATTCATTGGTGATTTAATTGCGGTCTGCAATAATGAAAATTGCAAATTGGTGTTTTTCGATAACATTTATATGTACGATAAAAACTATCTGAGTGGAATGACGGAGGACACGCCCATAAATCCACCTAGCAAAAAGGGGGAAATAAGGGATACAATTGCACAAATGATACTAGATGAAGCTAATTCTGGAAAGCTAAAAGCATTGATTGCTCGTTCGGCAGATTTTTATGGGCCTTCAATTGAAAACACAAGCATACTCACAGAAACAGTGTTTAAGCCCTTGAGTAAAGGGAAAAAGGCAAATTGGCTGGGAGGGGACAGGTATAAACATTCCTTCACCTTCACAGTTGACGCTGGCAAAGCCACAGCTCTATTGGGAAATACCGAGGCTGCCTACGGTCAGGTTTGGCATTTGCCAACGGCATCAAATCCTTTAACAGGAAAGCAATGGATAGAGAAAATTGCCGATAAGTTAAATGTAAAACCAAAATATCAGGTGGCTCCAAAATTCTTGGTGCAAATTCTTGGATTGTTTATGCCCATAATGAGGGAAACCGTTGAAATGCTCTATCAATACGACCGGGATTATATTTTTGATAGCAGCAAGTTTGAAAAAGAATTCAATTTTAAACCCACCAAATACGAAGAGGGAATAGATATAATTGTCAATACGGATTATTTAAACATTAATTCAAGCATATAAGGCTTATTGGCATGTAACGCATAGGCATACGATTTATCAATCCTTCAAATGCCACCAACATTTTTTTGCCATTAGCTATAAGTCAACCGCCAGTTCACTTCCTTCTTCTTTCCAAATCGAGGTAAGTGTAGGTAAAACCGGTTTTGTCGTCGTTGGTTATTTCTTCTTTATAAACTTCCCTCCATTCCTCCATTTCAAAATCGGGGAAAAAGGTGTCGGCATCGTTAAAGAATTCATTAATCATGGTAAGATACATCTTATCAGTTTTTGGCATAAAGGCATCGTAAATTGTGGCGCCGCCTATAACAAACACTTCCGATTGATCCTGGCAAAGCTCCAGCGCTGCTTCGGGTGAATTGACCACCTCGGCACCCGGGAGTTGTAGATCGGGATTACGCGAAATAACTATGTTACGGCGGTTGGGTAAGGCACCATTGGGCAGGGTATCAAAAGTTTTACGCCCCATAATAATGGTATGGCTCGATGTTAAGGCTTTAAAACGTTTTAAATCGTTGGGGATATGAGCCAATAAATCGTTATTTTGGCCTATGGCGTGCATTTCGGCTATGGCCGCTATTATTGATATTTTTGTCATTGATATTTTTGCAAAATAATAAAATATGATAGTCTCATCCGAATTTCTTTATCCGTTGGTCGCGTTTTTTAAATAGAGATAGCGCCTTTAATATGTGGATGGGGATTGTAATCGCTCAACTTAAAATCTTCAAATGTAAAGTCATCGATAGATTTTACATCGGGGTTAATGGTTAGGTTGGGCAGTCCGCGAGGTTCCCGCGAAACCTGTAGCTCTACCTGAGGGATATGGTTGTTGTAAATGTGAACATCACCTAAAGTATGCACAAAATCGCCCAACTGCAATCCGCATACTTGGGCTACCATCATGGTTAATAGGGCATAGGATGCAATATTGAAAGGTACACCCAAAAACAGGTCGGCACTACGTTGGTACAACTGACACGATAATTTACCATCGGCCACATAAAATTGAAATAGGATATGGCAGGGTGGCAATTGCATTTCGTCCAATTGTCCAACATTCCAGGCACTCACGATGTGACGGCGGGAGTCGGGATTGGTTTTTATGGAATCGATAACCTGCTTAATCTGATCAACATATTGTCCGTTGGCCATGGGCCACGATCGCCATTGATAGCCGTATATGGGTCCCAGCTCACCATCGGGCAGTGCCCACTCGTTCCAGATACGCACATCGTTATCTTGCAGATATTTAACGTTGGTGCTGCCCTTTAAAAACCAAATCAACTCATGGATAATGGATTTAAGATGAAGTTTTTTGGTGGTTACGAGCGGGAAGCCTTCTTGCAGGTTAAATCGCATTTGATGGCCAAAAACACTGATGGTTCCCGTACCTGTTCTGTCTCCTTTTTCCGCTCCTTCGTCCAACACCCGTTGGCACAATTCAATATATTGATGCATTGTTTTTCATCTGTTTTTGAGTTTCAAACTTATTGCTTTTGTTTGTTGGCTCAAAATTAGCAAAATTTTAAAATAAAGTAAAAGAAACATCTGGGTGCGCATCCAGATAATCTACCATATCATCTGTTAAGGTAATTTTGCTGGAGCGCGAATAAAATTGGGTTTGATGGTTATCTTCATCTTTATCGTAGATAGAAAATTTTAGCGCCACATTACCCGTTGTTTCCTTCGAGAGTTCGGCAAGGTCGGTTACCAATGCTTCGTCCAATGCGTGCAATGGAATTTGAATGTTGATGCCTGTAACGCGCGATTCCCTTACCCCATCCAACATTTCAATTTTATTTACTTTAACTTCTAGTTCACCATCTTTTGTCCAGGCTTTTTCTTGCACCTTAGCTCTCATCATAATGTAATACCCTTGCACTAGATATCGCGCATACTCAGGGTAGTCGTTACCAAAAAAAGCAAACTCAAACGTACCCGTGTAATCATCCAGACTCATTATGCCATAGGGTTTTCCGGTTTTTGTCATTCCTGATCGCGATGCGGTAACCATGCCTCCAACGGTTATGTCACGTCCTTTCATTTTTTCCAAGTCTTCGAGGTCGCTAAGTTTGGTTGTACAAAAATGATTGATCTCCAATTTAAACATATCCAGGGGATGTGCCGAGAGGTAAATACCTATCAAGTCTTTTTCGCGGGCTAATTTTTCGAGTAGTGAAAACTCTTGGCAATAAGGAGCTATTGGTTTATTGATGGCGGCACTAGCCCCTATAGAACCGAAAAGAGAGGTGGCAGCTGTTGCTTTATCGTTTTGAAATAGGTTTGCATATCGCGAAAGATTCTCTACGAAAGTAGTTTGCTCACCCTGTAAACAGGCAAAATACTGTGCCCGATGCAAAGCAGTAAAACCATCAAACCCACCTGCAGCAGCAAGTGCTTCCAGGTTTTTTTTATTTACTGTTTGTAAGTTTACCCGCTCCACAAAATCAAATATATCTTTAAATGGCCCGCCCTCGTCGCGCACTTTTATAATTTCTTCCACGGCACCGGCTCCCACGCCTTTTACGCCGGCCATACCAAAGCGTATGGCGCCACTCTTATTTACTGTGAATTTACGGTAACTCTCGTTTACATCAGGCCCCAATACGTCCATTCCCATTCGCTTGCACTCCTCCATAAAGGTGGTAATTTTGGCAATGTCGTTCAGGTTTCGACTCAATACACCCGACATAAATTCGGCAGGGTAATGGGCTTTTAAGTACCCCGTTTGATAGGCAATTAGTGCATAACAAACCGAGTGCGATTTGTTAAACGCATAACTGGCAAAAGCTTCCCAGTCGTGCCATATTTTATCAATCAAATCGGTAGGTTTCTGCTTTTTGCCTTCGCAGCCCTTCATAAAACCCTCACTGCCAAGGCAACCATCGGTAAACTTCACTTTGAGTTTGTCCATCATGGCTATTACCTTTTTACCCATGGCTTTACGCAGCGAGTCGGAGTCGCCACGGGTAAAGTTGCCCAATGCACGGCTCTGGAGCATCACCTGCTCCTGGTAAACAGTAATTCCGTAGGTGTCTTTTAAAAAAGGTTCCATCATGGGGTGGTCGTAGGCTATATCCTCACGTCCGTGCTTGCGGGCAATAAAAGAGGGGATGTACTCCATGGGACCGGGGCGGTACAAGGCATTCATGGCCACTAAATCCTCAAATCGGTTGGGCTGTAGTGCTTTTAAATGTTTCTTCATACCCGGCGATTCAAACTGGAATATGGCCGTTGTTTCGCCGTTGCCAAACAGCTTCAAGGTTATTTCGTCGTCCATGGGGATGGTTTCCAAATCCACGTCGATACCTTTGGAAAGCTTTATATTGCCCAGTACTTCTTTAAAGATGGATAAGGTTTTTAGTCCCAGAAAATCCATCTTCAACAAGCCTATGTCCTCCACAAACCTACCATCGTATTGGGTTGTCATCAGTTCCTCGCCCTTGGTGGGCATAACGGGCAAGTGCTGGTCTAAAGGATTTTTTCCAATTAGAACCCCGCAGGCATGAACCCCAGTTTGACGCACAGCACCTTCCAGGGCTTCGGCAAACTTCATGGTTTTTGCAATCAGCGGATCGGGAGAGTTTTTTTCGAGCTCTAAATCGGGATTATCCAGAAAAGCCTTTTTAAAATTCATTTTAGGTGCTTCCGGAACCATCTTGGCTAAACGGTTGGCTTCGGATAAATCTAATTTTAGCACCCGAGCCACATCTTTTATGGAGCTTTTGGTGGCCATGGTACCAAAAGTACAAATGTGCGCTACCTTATCGTGGCCATATTTATTGGTTACATAATCGAGCACAGCCTGTCGTCCATCGTCGTCAAAATCAATGTCCACATCGGGCATCGAAATACGGTCGGGGTTGAGGAAACGCTCAAACAGCAAATCATATTTAATGGGGTCAACATTGGTGATGCCTGTGCAATAGGCCACCACAGCACCTGCTGCGGAACCACGACCCGGACCCACTAGCACGCCATTATCTTTGGCCCAGTTTATAAAATCCTGTGTTATAAGGAAGTAACCCGGAAAGCCCATGCCTATAATGGTTTCGAGCTCAAAGTTTATGCGTTCCAAAACGTCAGGTGGAAAGGGATCGCCGTATCTCTTTTTAGCACCTTCCATGGTTAAATGGCGCAGAAAATCTGCTTCGCTATCGAAGCCTGGAGGCAAGGGGAAATCGGGCATAATAGGCTTTTTGTCCAGCTCAAAAGCTTCTACCTTACCCGTTACGTCAATGGTATTTTGCAACACTTCCGGTATATCCGCAAACATGAGGTTCATCTCCTGGGTTGTTTTAAACCATTCTTGTTTGGTGTATCTCATGCGGGTTGGATCGTCAAAATCCCGACCTGTGCTCAGGCAAACCAGCAGATCGTGCGCCTCGGCATCCTCGGCATTGGTAAAGTGAGTGTCGTTGCTGGCAATCACTTTTACACCCAGTTCCTTGCCCAATTCAAGTATAACTTTGTTCACTTTAACCTGGTTTTCCCAAACATCACGCCGCAGCACAGGATCATCGTTTTTATGACGCATTACCTCCAAATAATAATCGTCGCCAAAAACCTCTTTGAACCACTGTATGGTTTCCCGGGCTTTGTCCAGATTTCCGTTCATGATATGCTGCGAAACCTCGCCACCCAAACAGGCACTACTCACTATCAATCCCTCACTGTATTTTTGGAGCACCTCCTTGTCGATGCGGGGTTTGTAATAAAACCCCTCCATATGTGAGATAGAGGTTAGCTTTAAAAGATTAATATAACCTGTTTCGTTTTTGGCCAATAGAATAAGATGATGACCTGATGCATCCGTTTTATCATCCTTTCGTAATCGTCCGCGACGAGCCACATAGGCTTCTATCCCTATAATAGGCTTTATGCCAGCCCTTAAACATGCCACATGAAATTCTTTTACACCAAACATACTGCCGTGGTCGGTGATGGCCAAAGCTGGCATTCCATCGTCCTTGGCCTTTTTGGCGATAACTGCGGTTTTGTTGGCCCCGTCCAAAATAGAATATTGCGTATGTACATGTAAATGAACGAAGGGAACTTTTCCAGCACTTTTTGCCGCCTGCCTCAGTTTCTCCTCTTCATCGGCAATCGAAATATGATCGAGGGTATCTATCTTAAAAGACTCATATTCAACACCCACCAGTTGAATCATCTCGGGGTTTTTAACCCTGAATGCCTCTATCTGGGCAGGGGTCATCTGTAATCGTTGAGGCGTAATACCTCCCACGCGAACCAATTCTAGGAAACAGCGTGTCGTGGATTCCACGTCGGCAGCTGCGTTGTGCGCCTCTTCAAACGGAACAGTAAATAGTTTTATATGAAGTGCCGTGAGGCCTGGGTTTTGAAGCTGACCATTACGTCGAATATCGCAAAACTCCTTGCTTTCGAGCATGGTACAAAGCGATGGAGCTCGCGAAAGGGTTTCTTCCATTCCGCATCGCACCAACTCGCAGCCCACAACGTTAATGTCGAAACTGATATTGTGCCCAATGATGAATTTACTCTTTTTTACATCACCCATAAAATCGAGTAGTGCATCCTTTAAAGCGATACCTTTTTCGTGGGCTATTTCGGTAGTGATGCCGTGTATATTTACCACTTCCTCGGGAATGGTGTAACCCTCGGGTTTTATCACATGGTTTTTGGCAAAAAGAAAGTTACCTTCAATGTCGTGGCATTGCCAGGCAAGCTGCACCATTCTTGGCCAGTTGTTGGTATCGGTAATGGGTGCTTTCCAATTTTTGGGTAAACCTGTGGTTTCGGTATCAAATACTAAAAACATTGTATATCAGTTATTTAAATGCAATATAATCGCTATAGCTACGACTTACAAAGCTAACTTTTTGTGGGGGATTTTAGCTCCGTTTCGTCAAAGAACAAGCCAATAAATTATAGTGGCTTGATATGGTTTGGGTTAGCTGGTGACTATGCGGTATTTATAGAATTTTGGAGATACAACAGTACAATCTTTTCAGAATCGAAGTGAACAATTGTAGGTTTGCATGTATTAATAAATATCATAAAATTTGGATTTAAGAAAATTCCATTTACTTTTGCATGGATTAATTTTAAACAGATGAAGAATTTTACACATCTTTACGGACATCATTTTATTTACTGCAATAGGTAGTCCGCATTGTTGTGCATAATAATATAGGAGGGCTTACCATATGGGAAGCCCTCTTTTTTTTTAAAAATAATAAATAAAGATATGGAGAAATTAAGAATTGCATTACAAAAAAAAGGACGCTTACACGACGATTCAATGAAGCTGTTAAGGGAGGCGGGCATTAAGTTTAACATTGGTAGTGGAAAGCTGATTGCACAGTCGCCTAACTTCCCAATAGAAGTGCTTTTTTTACGCGATGATGATATTCCGCAGACCATTGCCGATAGAGTGGCCGACATTGGTGTAGTGGGCGAAAACGAAGTGCTGGAAAAAGGTTTTGATTTAGAAATAGCAAAACGCTTGGGATTTAGCAAATGCCGTATTTCACTGGCTATTCCAAAAGCCGAAACATACCCAGGCTTAGCCTATTTTAATGGTAAAAAGGTAGCCACTTCTTACCCTGGCATCCTTAAAAAATATTTTGGAGAAAATAATATTGATGCGCAAATACACGAAATAGCAGGCTCGGTTGAAATTGCACCCGGCATAGGTTTAGCGGATGGTATTTTTGATATTGTGAGTTCTGGCAGTACCTTGGTTGCAAACCGCCTTAAAGAGGTTGAAGTGGTAATGCAATCGGAAGCATTATTGGTAAAAGCGGATGGTCTTTCCGATGAGAAAAAGGAACTGCTGCAAGAGCTGTTGTTTCGCATAGATGCGGTAATGTCGGCCAATTCTAACAAGTACATCCTACTTAATGCCCCAAATGATAAGATAAGTGAAATTGTGAAGGTATTGCCCGGCATGAAAAGCCCCACAGTACTGCCATTGGCCGAGGAGGGATGGAGCTCTATCCATTCGGTGATATCGGAAAAGAGGTTTTGGGAGATCATAGGTAAACTGAAAGAAAATGGTGCCCAAGGTATTTTGACTTTCCCGATTGAGAAAATGATAATGTAAGGGAGTGTTGAGGCTTTAAGGACACAGAGGGGCATTAAGTGAATAGGATTTGATTGAACTAAGGAGCTTCGGTATCCGCTGTAAGATGAACCAAAGTTCCGAACTCCGCTTTTAAAGGTGGGAATAAACATCAAACTGTCGGCTTCCTGCCCTCCGGGAGGCGGGTGGCCGTAACTAGAAATAAAACACATGCAAGTATTTGAATATCCGCCAAAGAACCAATGGGCTACTTTATTGCAACGTCCTGAAAACGATGTAAGCAATTTATTTGATACCGTTGGTAAAATTCTGGAAGACATAAAAACCAACGGAGACAATGCCGTTAAAGCCTTTTCAGAAAAATTCGATGGGTACATATCTGATCAGTTTATGGTTTCAAAAGCAGAAACCGACGAGGCCTGTCTTCAGGTATCATCTAAGTTAAAAGAAGCTATTTATAAGGCTAAGCTTAATATCGAGGCGTTTCATACGGCACAAATCAGTACCGAGGTAGTGGTTGAAACCATGCCGGGCGTGGTGTGTCGCCAAAAGAGTGTGCCTATCGAAAAAGTTGGACTTTATGTTCCCGGAGGAACGGCACCACTTTTTTCTACGGTTTTGATGTTGGCGATTCCTGCCCTTATTGCGGGTTGTAAAGAGATTGTGTTGTGTACACCTCCTAATAAAGAAGGTAAAATAAACCCTGTTATTTTGTATGCTGCCTCCTTAGTTGGTGTTAAAAAAGTTTTTAAGCTGGGCGGAGTGCAGGCTATTGGTGCCATGGCTTATGGAACTGAAAGCATACCGAAAGTGCACAAAATATTTGGCCCTGGAAATAGCTATGTGATGGCGGCCAAACAATTGGTCAGCCTAAAAGAGGTGGCTATTGATATGCCTGCAGGACCTTCGGAGGTAGAGGTGTTGGCAGACGAATCAGCCATTCCTGCCTTTGTTGCGGCTGACCTGCTGAGCCAAGCTGAGCACGGGGTGGATAGTCAAGTGATATTTGTAACCAACAGCCGGGAGATGATACCATTGGTACAGGAAGAGATAAGCAAGCAACTGGCCGTTCTGACCCGAAAAGAAATAGCCCAAAAAGCACTGGAAAATAGCCGTATCATCCTGTTAAAAACCAACGAGGAAATGATAGAACTCACCAATACTTATGCCCCAGAGCATCTCATCATTGCCATGCGCGACGCCGATGAAATAGCCAATAATATTATTAATGCAGGCTCGGTGTTTTTGGGAAACTATACTCCCGAAAGTGCGGGCGACTATGCTTCAGGTACAAACCATACCTTACCCACACATGGTTATGCCAGAGCATACAGCGGTGTTAACCTGGATAGTTACATGAAAAAAATAACTTTTCAGAAGATTAGTGTCGAAGGGTTGAAAGCCATCGGCCCAATCATTGAGGAGATGGCGGCGGCAGAGCTATTGGAAGCGCATAAAAATGCCGTTGCCATTCGCTTGGAATCGTTGAAGTAAGGTATTGGTTAAATATTAAAATCCGTAATTTCTACGAGATATCATAGCGGTTTCGAATCTTTATATATGCTTAAAATTAAAAAAAAATCTATATATTTGTTATCGAATTAGACAACAAAACTGTTTTATGCCAACATTAAAACTAATTGATTCCATAAAGATTGATGTTTATTCCAGAGAGCATCCACCACCACATTTTCATGCGATTTATGCAGAATATGAGGAATTGATTATAATTGAAACATTAGGCACTTATACAGGTAAATTACCAACACCACAGCGGAAGAAGGTTGTTGATTGGGCAATGGACAAAAAGGAATTTTTAATGACGAATTTTAAGCTATTAAATCCAAGATTATGAGAAAGAATATTAAGATGCCGAGGATTTTAAAAATCGAAAAGATAGATGGCTTTAATATAACATGCATGTTTAACAATGGCGAATCGCGGGTAATTAACTTTAACGCGATTTTTAAAGAATGGAAAATATCAAAGAACGATATCGAATACCCACTAATTAAAGAGTCAGAATTTAAGCGTGTTGAATTGCGAAACCAAACCCTATCGTGGAGTAATATTAAGGTTGCATTGTTGAACGAAGATGGTGTAGCAGAAGTCCACCCATACGAAATAGACCCTGTTACTTTATTTGAGTTGAGCCATGCAAGCGGCGACAATGAAGTTTCAAAGTTTGGTTCTTTAATTCGCCGAGCCAGAAAAAAAGCAGGACTTACACAAGAGGAACTTGCGGAAAGAAGTGGAACCTCAAGATTTTATATTTCAAGAATTGAAAATAACAAGACAGACGTAGAGTTGTCAACTTTTAGAAAGATTGTAGAAGCAGGATTAGGAAAACAACTTAAGTTGGTAATTGAATAAGTACGATTATTATTATAGCCTTTCAGATGAAAACAATAGAACAATTAATCCGCCCAAATATAAAATCGCTAAAACCTTATTCATCGGCTCGCGATGAGTATTCGGGCGAAGAAGCCATATTTTTGGATGCCAACGAAAACCCTTTCAACGCGCCCTACAATCGTTATCCGGATCCTTATCAGCGTAAGCTCAAAAAAAGGATAGCCGAGATAAAAGGTGTTTCGCCCGATTCTATCTTTTTGGGCAATGGCAGCGACGAGCCCATCGACTTGGCCTTCAGAGCGTTTTGCGAGCCTGGCATCGACAATGTTGTTTCTATCGATCCCACCTACGGAATGTATCAGGTAGCGGCAGATATCAATAACATTGAAACCCGTAAAGTTAAGCTTAGCGCTGATTTTGATCTGGATGTAAATGGTTTATTAGCTGCCGCAGATGAGAATTCAAAACTACTTTTTATCTGCTCGCCCAATAATCCCACGGCAAACAGTTTTAAAAGAGAGGATATCATCACCTTAATTAAAAATTTTGAGGGCATTGTTATTTTGGATGAGGCTTACATCGATTTTGTGCCAGAGAAAAGTTCCCTCAAAGAGCTTGTAAATTATCCCAACCTTATCATTCTACAAACTTTTAGTAAAGCATGGGGAATGGCAGGACTTCGCCTGGGGATGGCTTTTGCTTCTCCTCAAATTATTGCCGTTTTTAACCACATCAAATATCCTTACAATATTAACCAACTCACACAGTTAAAGGCACTTGAGCTATTGGAAAGTGAAAATTCAAAAAACAAATGGGTAGAGGTACTCATGAAGCAGAAAGAAATAATGGCTGAAAAATTGGATGAGTATTCTTTTGTACAGAAGATATATCCAAGCGATGCCAACTATCTGTTAATTAAAACAATAGCACCCAAAGCAATTTATAACTTTTTGGTGCAGCAGGGTGTTATTGTTCGCGATCGTTCTACCGTGACATTATGCGAGGGCTGCCTACGAATAACCGTTGGTTCGGAAGAGGATAATAAGTTGCTTTTTAAAGGGTTGGATAGTTATAAAGCTGGATGAAATTGAAATAAAATAAAACCTAAATATATGCAACGTGTACTTTTTATCGACCGCGACGGTACCATCATCGTAGAGCCGCCCGTCGATTTTCAAATAGACAGCCTGGAGAAACTGGAATTTTACCCCAAGGCCATTACAAACCTTGCCGCCATAAACCAAAAACTCGATTTCGAATTAGCCATGGTAACCAATCAGGATGGATTGGGAACGGACTCATTTCCGGAGGATACTTTTTGGCCCGCTCATAACAAAATGCTTAAGACACTGGAAGGCGAAGGTGTCGTATTTAAAGATATCTTTATCGATCCGTCCTTTCCGTGCGACAATTCCCCCGGCCGCAAGCCAGGAACAGCCATGCTCACCCAATATTTTGACAAGAAATACGACCTGCCCAATTCGTTTGTAATTGGCGACAGGTTAACTGATGTTCAATTGGCCAAAAATTTAGGTTGTAAAGCTATTTTTATGGCCGAGGGCGAAATGGCTGTGAAGGAATTGGAGAAACAAGGGCTTACCGAAACGTGTGCATTAATTTCTACCGACTGGGATAAAATAAGTGCTTTTCTGTTTGCCAAGGAAAGAACTGCTCAGGTTAAAAGAACTACCTCTGAAACAGATATCGACATTAAACTAAACTTGGATGGAAGCGGGAAATGTAATATCAGTACAGGGTTGCATTTTTTCGACCATATGCTGGAGCAAATTGGAAAGCACTCGGGCTGCGACCTAAGCATACAAGTGAAAGGTGATTTGCATATCGACGAGCACCATACAATTGAAGATACGGCTCTGGCACTCGGTCAGGCTTTTAAACAGGCGTTGGGCGATAAGCGGGGGATTGAGCGTTATGGTTACTGCTTGCCCATGGACGATTGCTTGGCCACGGTAGCCCTCGACTTTGGCGGAAGACCTTGGTTGGTATGGGAAGCTGACTTTAAGCGCGAGAAAGTGGGAGACCTGCCTACCGAAATGTTTATGCACTTTTTCAAAAGCTTTTCGGATGCCTCGATGAGTAACCTGCACATAAAAGCCAGTGGCGACAATGAGCACCATAAGATAGAAGGAATATTCAAGGCCTTGGCTCGTGCCATAAAAATGTCGATTAAAAAGGATGTTTTTAATAATACTTTACCAAGTACCAAAGGAGCACTGTAAACAATCGCCCTTGGATATATTTTTTAAAATGAGGTTTTTTCTCAAGCAAAACTAAAATTACGATTCTTACCAACTTTATCATTTAATTAAATTGGTAGGTTTTTTGATTTCTTTGTTTGTTTAAAAATTATATATTTGCACCCGCATAAAAACAGCGGCCCCATAGTTCAAGGGATAGAACAAGTGTTTCCTAAACACTAGATACAGGTTCGAGTCCTGTTGGGGCTACAAAGAAAACCTGTTGTCAACCGATTTATTTGGCTGACAACAGGTTTTTAGGTCATTTATTAAGGCTCCTTTCCTAGCCAAATACACCAGATAGCAGTTCCAATACATTTACTCTCTCCTGTTTGGATATACCTCAAACGTATTAAGCTACACTCGAATCACTTGATTTCACTAGTTCACCGAAGATGCTTCCTTGATGGTTGGGTTGTCGGTTTGAATGCATCCAATTAACAGCATTCTCTCTCGTTTTTTTATGCTTCGTTTTCAACGTAGCATAAAAGTAGATTGTTTCCATACCCCATCTTCTGCTTATTCAGAACCTTTTTAAATTAAGATGTAAATGCCTGCCTTACTAGATTATAAATGTAGGAATATCTATATTCGGCAATCTTTTACCTCTTTTATTTTGGGAGTATAAAAACAACAGGTTAAGTGCCTTAACGGTAACCTGGCAAGGGTATTTACGTAGATGGATTCGTCCTAGGGTAAAATAGATTTTAGGCCAATTGGATAACTTTTGATCTTTAAATAAGAAAATAACAATACATTCAAGAATTATATAAATAGAAGTATGAGTTCGGATAGTAGAAAAAATGAGCTTGACAATTCGAAGAGCAAGAATTCCCGACGGGATTTTATGCGCAAGCTGGGATTGATTGGGGCAGTGGCCTCAACGGGTGCTGTAGTTTCGGGTTTTACCTCGGCAGCAGGCGTTGACGAAGAGTATATTAAAGTGCTCACCGCCGACAATAAGCTGGTGGAGATTCCTAAATCGCAGGTTAAGAAAGTGAAGTTGGATACGGAGGTTTTGCAGTCGCGCGGTAGGATTGGTATTGCCGGCAAACGTTGGGTAATGGTTATCGACCTAGCCAAATGTCGTAATGCACGCGAATGTATCAAAGGCTGTCAGGAACACCATCATCTACACCCATACCAATACCACATAAATACACTGGTGATGCAGGACAATCCGCAGTCGGCGCCTTATAATATGCCTAAGCCCTGTATGCATTGTGATAATCCGCCCTGCGTGTCGGTATGTCCGGTTAATGCCACTTTTAAACGGCAGGATGGTATTGTGCTTATAGACAATGAGCGTTGTATAGGATGTAGGTTCTGTATGGCTGCCTGCCCGTATTCGGTCCGTATATTTAACTGGGAAAAGCCTTTCCGTGAACAGCTTTATCAGGAAGAGCCCATGGAATATGATGTGGAAGCAAATGTTCCACAGCGTAAAGGTACCGTGAGCAAATGCCTGTTCAGTGCCGATTGCTTGCGAGGTGGCGAGCTGCCCACCTGCGTTAGATCATGCCCCAATGGTGTGTTTTATTTTGGCGACCAAAATGAAAACGCAGTAACCAATGGAACCACCCGACAAACGGTGGTGTTGAGTGAACTGCTCGAAAAAAATGCAGGATATAGATTGATGGAGGATTTAGGTACAAAGCCGCGCGTGTATTATTTGCCACCCAAGGACAGGGTATTCGATACGCCCGAAAAACCGGATAGTCATCATAGCTAATATATAACACTTCGTTATAGTTAACTATCTGAATAGTAGAACTTATACTGGATTGTGTATTGAGGATTTTGCGTTTGTGAATAAGCCAAATAGCTAACAATCTATTATCTAATAATCTAGCATCTAAAGATCTATTATCTAACAATCTAACGATCTATTATCTAACAATCTATAAATGAATACAAATGTCGGATCATAACATTAAAATTAATAAGGAAAAGCTCGACAAAATAGCTACCGATGTACTTAGGCCAGTTGGGTTTAACAACGCCTTTATAAATTGGATGCTGTTTTTAACCATGGCACTGGTAGCCTGCATATATGCCTATGTTATTCAGTATAACAAAGGATTGATAGTTACCGGAATGCGCGACATGGTGAGCTGGGGCATGTACATTGCCAACTTCGTGTTTTTTGTGGCCACGGCCCTGGTGGGCATGCTCATAAGTGGCGTTATTGGACTGTTGGGCTATACATGGATAAAACCCATTACCCGAATAGCCGAGATTATCGCGGTGGCCTTTGCCGCCGTGGCCGGTTTGGTTATCGTTTCGGATATGGGACGGCCCGAACGCTTGCTTAACGTATTTTTATACGGGAGGGTTCAGTCGCCTATTTTATGGGACGTTACGGTGGTAACCACTTATCTCGTTATTAGCACGTTGTTGTATCTTCTGCCTTTAATACCTGATTTGGCTATAGCCCGTGGCAGGATGCTACATGCACCAAAATGGCAAATGAAGCTGTACGAAATTCTGTCGTTTAACTGGACACACCATCCCAAGCAATACAAACTGTTGTTCAGTGCCACTCGTTTGCTTATTATCCTGATTATCCCCACGGCCTTTGCCATACATACGGTTACCTCATGGTTGCTGGCGGTAAACTCGCGCAGCGGCTGGGATAGTACTATTTTTGGGCCCTACTTTTTAACGGGTGCTTTTGTTACGGGCATGGCAGCGGTAATTATTGCTGTATTCTTTTTCCGCAACAACTATAAATTACGCCAATATCTTGATGAGCCTTTGTTTGATAAGATGGGTAAATTGCTAGAATTTGTTTGCGTAATATATTTTTATTTCAACCTGAACGAGTTTGTGGTTCCTGCTTATAAAATGAAGGAGTTTGATGCCATACACATACATGAGCTCTTTGCGGGCAGACATGCCGTTATGTTCTGGCTATCACAAATATTTGGTTTGCTGATACCCATGATTGTATTGTTGTGGAAACCATTCCGTAAGCCTCTTCCCTTGTTTTTAATTGCTTTGTTTGTAATAGTGGGCGCCTGGTTAAAACGCTATATTATCGTTATTCCCACCATGGAACATCCCTTCTTACCTATTCAGTTTTTACCGGGCGAGTGGGTCATATATCAACCAACCGTTATTGAGGGTGCGGTTACTGCAGGCTCCATTATATTAGGGATTATGATTATATCGGTGCTGGCCAAGCTGTTCCCCGTAATACCTATATGGGAAATGGCCGAAGAAGATGAAGGAACAAAAACTAAAATAATTTAACGAAGCAGCAATGAACAAGTTTTTTTTAACCTTAATTATTTGTGTTTGCGCTGTACTTAAATTATCAGCGCAAACGGAATGGGTAGTTCCCGCCGAGCATCAGGGGAAGTTGAGCCCGGTGCAGTTTACCGAATCCATGCAGCAGTCGGGTGCCGATATTTTCGCGGCACAATGTCAGGTTTGCCACGGAATGCCAGGGCAGGGCAACTATAACGCCATGCTCGTTCCTTCACCCGGCGATCCTGCCGCTCAGAAATTTCAGAGCAATACCGATGGGGCTATTTTTTATAAAGTCAGCGAGGGGCGTGCTACCATGCCATCCTTCAAAAGCGCCTTGAGCAAAGCTGATATTTGGAATGTAATTTCCTATGTTCGAAGTTTTAATGCAAGCTATGTTCAGGAAACGGCCGAAAAAATTGAGACCAATATACCCGAAGGAACCCTTTTGGCTTTGGGGCTTAGGTACGATGAAATTAAAAAGATGGTGGAAGTAAGCCTCACCGGAAGTTTAAACCAAGTCACCAATCCTGTTGGCGGCGTAGGCATCAAATTAGAAGCCAAAAGATACTTCGGTAATTTGCCATTGGGCGATATAAAAACTACCAACAAAGAAGGACTGGCCTATTTTTCCTGGGATGGCACTCTGCCTGGCGACAGCTTGGGCAATGTGCATTTGATTGCTCAAGTGGAGCAAGTGGAGGCCTATGGCGAAGTAAAAGCAGAACAAACACTACCTATTGGGCTGGTTAACGACAAGCCTGCACTAAATAAGGAAAGAGCCATGTGGAACACCGTGGACAAAGCGCCACTTTGGATTATCTTTGGTTTTACCGGAGCGGTTGCAACAGCTTGGTTCTTTATATTTTACCTACTTTTTCAAGTAAAAAGAATATTTGTACTGGGCAAAGAACCTATAACAGAAGAGGAAAAGATAATATAAAAGTCAACAGCCATGAACATACTATATTTATTGGTAGGGGTAAGTTTATTGGCTGCGCTTATTTTTTTGGGTGTGTTTATCTGGGCCGTAAAATCAGGCCAATACGAAGATACGTATTCGTCATCGGTGCGCATATTATTTGATGATGAGGAAACGTTGGATGATGCGAACGAAAAGGAACCCACGGAAAACAAAGTGGAAATTGACAAGCAAATTGACAAAGAGATAAAATAATATATCGCATATCACGCTAGTGATTCAAACAATAGAGATTGAACAATGGAGATTCAAAAATTTAAATACGACAATGCAATTGTAAGGAACTTTACCGTTGCAACTATTGTGTGGGGCATGGTAGCCTTGATTGTTGGTTTGTTGGCCGCGTTGCAGCTGGCCTATCCGGTTTTTAACCTTGGGCTCGAGTACACCTCCTTTGGCAGGGTGCGTCCATTGCACACCAATGCGGTTATCTTTGCTTTCATAGGTAATGCCATGTTTGCGGGTATTTATTACTCCTTGCAGCGCTTGCTCAAAGCGAGGTTGTTTAACGACCTTATCAGCAAAATACATTTTTGGAGCTGGCAGCTGGTAATAGTACTTGCAGCCATTACCTTATTGCTGGGCTTCACCACCGGCAAAGAATACGCCGAGCTCGAATGGCCTATCGACATACTAATAGCCATATCGTGGGTGCTGTTTGGATGGAACATGATAGGTACCATCATCAAACGCAGGGTTAAACATATTTATGCCGCCGCTTGGTGGTACCTCGCCACCTTTTTGGGTGTGGCCATCCTGCATATCGTAAACTCCATCGAAATACCGGTGTCGCTGTTCAAAAGCTATCCTGTATATGCCGGAGCACAGGATGCCTTGGTGCAATGGTGGTACGGGCATAATGCCGTAGCCTTTTTCCTGACTACCCCATGGTTGGGACTGATGTACTATTATCTGCCCAAAGCAGCCAATAGACCCATCTATTCGTATCAACTCTCCATCATCCATTTTTGGAGCCTTATATTTTTATATATGTGGACAGGTCCGCACCACCTGTTGTACAATGCGCTGCCCGACTGGCTGCAAGCACTGGGCGTAACTTTTTCGATTATGCTGATAGCACCGTCTTGGGGCGGTATGATAAACGGATTGCTCACCTTACGCGGAGCATGGGACGAGGTAAGTGAAAGAGCCGATCTCAAATTTATTGTGGTTGCTTTGATCGCTTATGGTATGGCCACCTTCGAAGGGCCTATGATGGCACTGAAAACGGTAAATTCCATTAGTCATTTCACGGACTGGACCATTGCCCATACCCACATTGCGGGCATGGGCTGGAACGGCGGACTTATTTTTGGTATGTTTTATTGGCTGGTGCCCCGTTTGTTTAAAACAAAATTATATTCGGGTAAATTGGCCAATGCGCATTTTTGGGTGGCTACCTTAGGTATTCTTTTGTTTGCCATTCCACTTTATTGGGCCGCCATTACACAATGGTTAATGCTTAAAGAATATACCCCAACAGGATCGCTCGCCTATCCTAACTTTTTGGAAACAACCATTCAAATCCTTCCTCTTTATACCTTTAGGATTGTGGGAGGGCTGTTATTTTTCACAGGGTTTCTCATGTTTTTGTTTAATATAATAAAGACCATGAAAATGGGGAACATGGTGGCCGATGAACCATCGGAAGCACCGGCGCTGGTAAATCCTGCCAAGAGGAATCCCGATCGCGAAAATGTGCATAGGTGGTTGGAGCGCAGAGGGGTGCGATTTTCTATATTTGTTTTTATTGCAGTTGCCATTGGCGGTGCAGTGGAAATTATCCCTCTGTTGAGCGTGGAATCGAACATCCCTAAAATTGCGGCCGTTAAACCTTATACCCCGCTGGAGCTCACCGGACGCGACCTCTACATATCTAACGGATGTTACAATTGCCATTCGCAGCAAATACGACCTTTGCGCTGGGAGACGGATCGTTATGGGGAATACTCCAAGATAGGGGAGTTTGTTTATGACCATCCGTTCCAATGGGGTTCGCGACGCACAGGTCCGGATTTGGCCAGAGCCGGATACTTGGGCGATGTGTCCATAGGCGGTTCCACCACATACAAAACAGCGGTGTGGCATTACAATCACTTTATGGAGCCTTTGGAGATGAATCCGCAAACCATTATGCCCCCGTATAAGTGGCTGGCCGAAAATGATGTTGTACTTGACTTGGTGCCCAAAAAAATTAAGGTGATGAGAACCTTGGGCGTTCCGTATCGCGAGGGGTACGAAGATGAGGCTATTGCAGATTATATGAAGCAGGCCAATAAGATAGTGGAGGATTTAAAAGCATCCGGTATCGAAATAGAGCCCGACAAAGAGATGATCGCATTGATTGCCTATCTGCATAAATTGGGTAAGGATATTTCGGGTGTCGAAAATGAAAAGTAGGATATGGGATTTGTAAGCGAAGTATTAAAAGGAGTAAAGGGTATAGAGTGGTATTACATTATTGGTATAGCTATATTTATCACGCTGTTTGTCATCGTAGTTTATAAAACCATACGTACGCCTAAATCCGATCTGAAAAAATATAAAAATTCTATTTTGGAGGATGATGATATGGCGCCAATAGACAATCAACAAAACAATAAAAACGAGTAAGCATGAGCCAGGATAACAATAAAGACGCCAACGAAAACTTCGACAACATAGAGTCGCACGAGTATGATGGAATAAGGGAGCAGAACAACCCCGCCCCATTGTGGATTACCCTGCTGTTTTTGGTCACCATCGGTTTTTCGTTGTTCTATTTGATCCATTACTTTGGCTACCCGGGTAATGAGCGCGATCAGGCCAGTGAGTATGCCAAATCTGTGGCTGAATGGGAATCGCAGCAGGCGGTTTTAAAAGAGGCCAACCAAGCCGATATGCCCGAGTTGAGCATGGCCCAGATGATTGAAAAAGGGAAAGGCCTGTACGAAAAAAATGCCTGCATGGCCTGTCATGGCTCCGGAGGCGAAGGGAATTCCATAGGACCCAACCTTACCGATAATTACTGGATAAACGGGTGCAGCGTAGAAAACGTAATGGACGTGATAGCTAATGGCCGCCCCACCAAAGGCATGACGCCATACAAAAACATGATGCAGGAGGAAGAAATAAAATATCTGGCCAACTATATTTTAAATTCAATGGTAGGCTCATCCCCCGTTAATCCCAAGGATCCGCAAGGGGAGGCTTGCGAGTAGGTGGGTATTGAATCTCGTTTATCTGCACACTTACACTAAATTATTGGGTATACAGCTTTCGGAACAACCATGGAATGGTTGAATATGAATAGCCCCGGGTTTTAACCCGGGGGATATGACGTCATGCACATCCGACGCACCACAAAATTAATAAAATAGGATGAGTAGCTTTGCGTCGGAACGAAGCAGCAGGCTTATGAAAGCAAATTCTGATTTCGAAAAGTGCAAGTAAACATCCTGAGATGCATACCACAAGAACTGCACCCGGGTCATTTTTTTATATCCCAAAGCAACAACACCGCAATAACCATAATATTTCTCACCCCATGATATCCCTCATTAAAAAAACCTTTCGCGAACGTCCCGATAACATCGACGACAAGGGCAAGCGTAAATGGATAAAAGCACGGCAGCCCAAAGGTAAATGGTACACCCGGCGGACTGTGGTGGCTATTTTTCTGTTGGGATTTTTTATAATGGCGCCCATTATTAAAATTGGCGGCAAGCCCTTTATGCTTATCGACGTGATAAACCGTAAGTTCCATTTGTTTGGCGTAACGGTATATTCGCAGGACACAGAGATAATGGCCATACTGATGGCAACGGTGGTTGTCTCTATCGTGCTATTTACGGCGGTTTTTGGAAGGTTTTGGTGTGGTTGGGCCTGTCCGCACACTGTTTTTATGGAAATGGTGTATCGCCGGATAGAGTATGTATTCCATGGGAATTACCAACGCGGGAAACGAAAAAAAACACCCACTAAACTTAGTATCGCATTAAAATACATCTTATTTTTTCTGGTCACCCTGTTTTTTACCAATGTGTTTATCATGTGGTTTACCGGCCCGGAGCAGTTATGGGTGATATGGCAAAGCCCCATTGGCGAATATTGGGGGGTATATGCCGCCATGGCCGCTGTAACCGGATTTTACTTTTGGATATATTCCTACTTGCGCGAAGGCGTGTGTACCATGTTTTGTCCTTACGGTCGCATGCAAGGTGTGTTGTTGGATAGCAAATCGATAACCGTGGCCTACGATTACAAACGGGGCGAACCGCGGAAGGTAAAAGGCGATTGTATTGATTGTGGTGCTTGCATTGAGGTGTGCCCCACAGGTATCGACATAAAAAATGGCACTCAGCTGGAGTGTGTGAACTGTACCGCGTGTATCGACGAGTGTAACATTGTGATGAAGAAGATAGGTCGCCCAAAAAACCTGATTCGCTTTACTTCAAAATACAGTATTGAAACGGGTAAAAGTAGTATTAAAAGCGTACGAACCTATGCTTATGCGGGGGTTTTACTGGTTCTGCTCACAGCACTGGTGGCCGCTATATCCTTACGCACCGAAATAGATGCTTCGCTATTGCGGGTTCCAGGAACCATGTTTCAGGAAGCGGCCAACGATACTATTTCAAACATCTATCAGCTAAAAATTGTAAACAAAACAGATGGAGCTAAAATAATTAAGCTAAAGATATTAAGCCCAGAGAATAGTTCATTTTATTTGTCCGAACACCCCATTCATCTAAACGAAAATGGTAGTTTTGACGGCGTGATTGTTCTTAAACGGTCTAAAGCCGATATCGACACCAAAAACACACAGGTGCAATTGGGTTTATATGTTGGAGACAAGATGCTGGAAACAACAAGAGCCAACTTTATAGCGCCAAAGAGAGAAAAATGAAATAGGAAAGCATAGGGATTAAGGTTGAAAAGTCGACCCAGTAAGCATACCACTCTGATATGGGGCTATTGAATTCCTTGCTCGATTGGTTATGTAATATTTTGAGTAAAGAGTTAAGCCCCTGTTTGTGACAGATAAGCTTTCAGAGCTCTAATTGTTATCAACCACGAAGTGGCTGAATGTGAATAACCACGGGTGAAGCCCGTGGTAAATTAACCGTATTGAATAGAGCCCTGCAAGGGTTCAATACTTGATTTGTATAAAAACTAAAAGAAGCATGAAATTTAACTGGGGACACGGCATATTAATTTTCTTCGTTATATTCTTCGCGTGGATTATATCCTTTGTGGTTTTTTCGCTGCGCGAGAACAACGACTTGGTTACTAAAGATTATTACCGTCAGGGTGCCGAATATTCATTAAAGATGGAAATGGACAAACGGTCGGCGGTTTATAAGGATAGTATATTTATCGAAAACGGAATTAACGGTGTGCAGGTGCACCTTGCACCTTCGGTTGCGGAGGATGGTTTTATAAAAAAAATATATTTTTATAGAGCATCGGATAAAAGAAACGATATTACTCTTCTGATACCTTCGGGGCAGAAAGTGGTTTTTATAGCTGCCGATAAATTATTAAAAGGTAGGTATCAAGTATCTGTTTCGTGGGGTGAAGGGGACCATAAATATATGGTTTCAAAGGATTTTGTTGTGCGATAAGCTTAATTTGTATATTACAAGGTGCTTGTTGGGTCTTACAAAGCACTTCGTATGTGACGCAATGATAGACGCGAGCCTTGCAAAGTACTTCACAAGTGAAGCATTGACAGTCACAAGCTTTGCGAAGCACTTTGTAGGTGTCGCAAAGCACTTCGTGGATGACGCAATGGCAGTCGTGAGCTTCGCAAAGCACTTCGCAGTTGACGCAATGACCGTCACGAACCGTGCGAAGAACTTAACAGATGACGCATTGACAGTCACGAGCGGGGTAAAGCACTTTGACAACGGGCGGAGTGAGTTCGACAGGCGTGCATCGGATGTCATTCATGAGCGCAGTCCGACTTGCTCAGCTAGTGCAAAGCTGTTCTGCGATACAATTATCTTAATAATAAAATCCAGATACTTTGTTCTTATATCTGGATGCTTAAAAATAGGAAATGGAAATAATCTTAACAGGTTTTGTTCTAGGCTTAATGGGCAGTTTGCATTGTGCCGGTATGTGCGGACCCATTGCACTTAGCTTGCCTTTGCACGGCAGGGGGATTGGTGCAAAAGTGCTTAGTGGGGTAATGTATAATTTGGGGCGTACGCTTACGTACGGTATCATGGGCGCCATATTCGGATTGATAGGCCAAGGGCTTTCATTGGTGGGTTTTCAGCAATGGGTTTCGGTGGCCATGGGTGCATTGATGATTCTGTCGGTACTGCTCCCATCGCTATTTAAAAGTGTGCAACCTCAAAAAATTCCCATCGTGAGTATGGTGCGCAAAGGTATTCAGCGACTGTTTGTAAAAAGATCCTTCGCTGGCTTATTTTTAATAGGGCAGCTTAATGGTTTGCTACCTTGCGGACTGTTGTATCTGGCCATTGCCGGTGCCATAGGTACTGGTGATGTTGTAACCGGCACGCTGTTTATGATTTTGTTCGGCTTGGGAACCATCCCCATGATGCTGGGCATTTCTTTGGTGGGTAATATGGCTAGCGTGGCCATCCGCCAAAAAGTGAACAAAGTGATACCGGTACTGGTGGTTATTATCGGCCTAATCTTTATCTTTCGCGGACTTAGTTTGGGCATCCCATTTTTAAGTTCACCCGAAAATAAACTCCACCCGCAAATGCACATGGAGCAAAAGGGAGGTGAGGTAATGGAAAATACAAAAGAGGCCATAAAAGGTTCGTGTTGCCAAAGCGAATCTGAATAATACATGAAGGAAATAGCTCAAACCAAAATCCTAACAACCTAATCACCTAATAAGCTAATCACCTAATAATCTTTTAATCTTTAATCTCAAAGTCTCTTCCCGCGGGAAATATAAAAAGGCAGCGGGATGTCGTTTCACTCCATAGCTACAAATCTCTTATCAATAAACCATAACTTTAAACTTTAAACTTGGAATTCATAACAATGTCCAACAAATGCATCCATTGTGGAGCCGATTGCGGCAAGTATCCCGTTGTGCAAAATGAGCAAAAGTTTTGCTGTAACGGATGTGCCACCGTATATCAACTGCTCAACGACAGTAAGATGCAGCGGTACTATGAGTTTCAGAAGCAGCCAGGAATCAGGCTCGAAGAAGCACCGCATTTGAGTAAATATGCTTATCTCGATAAGGATGAGGTGAAAGAAAAATTGTACGAGTTTTTTGAAGAAGGAATAGCCAAAGTCACCTTTTATATCCCCAGCATACATTGTGCGTCGTGCATTTGGTTGTTGGAACACCTGAGCAAATTAAACAAAGGCGTAAAGCATTCGGCGGTTAATTTTGTACAAAAAAAATATACCGTAAGTTTTGATACCCACATTATTTCCTTGCGCCAGTTGGTGGAGTTGTTGGTATCTATCCATTATGTGCCCGACATTTCGCTACAAAGCTTGGATGGCAAGACAGAAAAGCAAGTGCAAAACAAAAACCTGCTATACAAAATAGGGGTGGCTGGCTTTGTGTTTGGTAATGTAATGCTTTATAGCTTGCCCGAGTATTTTAACGGTGAACCCATCGAAGGTTCCTTCGGCAAATTTTTGTATTATCTGATGTACGTGCTCACCATTCCTCTGGTGTTTTACAGTGGCAGCGATTACCTGCTTTCGGCGGGTAAAAATATTATTAAAGGCATCGTGAACATCGATCTGCCCATTGCCATTGGCATATTGGCTCTGTTTTTTGTGACCAGCTATGAGGTGCTCATGGGTATTGGACCGGGCTATTCTGATAGTCTTTCGGGATTCTTGTTTTTTTTGCTGCTGGGCCGTTGGTACCAGAGTAAAACATATCAGGCACTGGCTTTTGATAGGGATTATAAATCCTATTTCCCGGTGGCCGTAACCCGCCTTAACGAACAAGAAGAAAGCGTTTTGCTGGAAGAAATAAAGGAGGGTGATTACTTATTGATACGCAACAAAGAGCTTATTCCCGCCGATTCAACCCTGGTAGAAGGAACTGCCTTGGTGGATTACAGTTTTGTTACCGGCGAATCGGCCCCGGTGCTAAAAAGCAAGGACGACTTTTTATATGCCGGGGGAGTGCAAACAGGAGGTGCCATCACCATAAAAGTAGTTAAGGAAGTAGCCCAAAGTCATTTAACCCAATTGTGGAGCCAGAGCGAAAAGAATACGCTTAACACCAAATCGCTGACTTCGGCTGTGGATAAAATCAGTGGTAAGTTCACCCTCGTAATCATTCTCATTGCTCTGGCTGCTTTTGGCACCTGGTTATATCTCGACACCTTTAAAATGGCACTGCTCGTGCTCACCTCGGTTCTTATCGTAGCCTGCCCTTGCGCTCTGGCTTTGTCCATCCCTTTTACCTTTGGCAGTACCATGCGCATTTTTGGCGACAAAGGACTGTATATCAAAAATGTGGATGTGATTGAACGTTTGACCAAGATAGATACCATTGTATTCGATAAAACCGGCACCCTCACTAAACCCGAGGAAAGCACCGTAGCCTTTGTAGGTTCACCCTTGAAACCGGAAGAATTGGCCATAGCAGTTTCGCTGGCTCAGCAATCCACACACCCCTTGAGTGCTGCTATCAGTAAGTTTTATAAGGATGTTGAAACGCCCAAAACAGTGGGCTATACCGAAGTTCCCGGACGAGGTATTTATGCCAACGTAGACAATATACCCGTTAAGTTGGGGGCATTGGAATATGTGAGTGGTGAAGGAACCCAGCAAATCAAACCCCTTGCGTCATCCGTTTATCTATCCATCGACAATAAAGTTTTGGGCTATTTTAAAATTAGCAACCAATACAGGCAGGGTGTTGATGAGGTTCTTGCTAAACTCAAAGATAAGTATGCGCTCTATCTTTTATCGGGCGACAACGATGCTGAACGGGAAAATATGGTAAATATGTTCGATGGCGACAAGATGCATTTTAACCAGAAACCACAAGATAAAATGAATTTTATTGCAAACTTGCAACGCAAAGGCAAGTCGGTATTGATGACTGGCGACGGCCTCAACGACTCAGGAGCCTTTATGAGCAGCGATGTGGCCCTTTCGTTAGCCGACGATATTTATCATTTTTCACCTGCCGGCGATGCCATCCTCGAAGCCTCTAAATTCAAGAACTTTCATCAATATATACGCTTTGCCCAAAAAAGTATGACCATAGTTAAGCAAAGTTTTATAATTTCGTTTTTTTATAATGTTATCGGCTTAGGATTTGCCATTACCGGAAACCTGTCGCCCGTGGTGGCGGCCATATTAATGCCGGTAAGTTCCATAACGGTGGTTGCTTTTACTACCTTTGCTACTCGTGTGGCGGGGGGTAAGATTTTGAAGTAAGGATTAGGTAACTATGTAATATGTTTATCTTATTTTTGAATATTATATAGGAATGCAACCAAAAGACAACTGAGTGTATAGATTTCATCATTTTCTATACATATTGATTTTTTAATGTATACAATTTGTTATTTTCTATACTAAAGAAACTATCTTTGAATAGATTATTAAGAATTCTTTACATATGACCACTTGGGGATTAACAGATTTGCCTTTAAACGTTGATTTAGAAACAAAAAAGGTTTTAAAAGCTTTACCTGCGGCACATGCTGCATTAGCAGAGTTAAAAGGAATAGCATCTACCATCCCAAATCAAAACATTTTAATCAATACACTAGGATTACAAGAGGCAAAGGACAGTTCTGCTATTGAAAATATTATTACAACACACGACGACATATACAAATCAGAACTAAACCTGGATGCATTCAAGTCTCTTCAAGCCAAAGAAGTTCAGAATTATATTGCAGCCTTGAAGAAAGGATTTGAATTAATCACAAAAACGGAATTGTTGACAAATAAGAGTATTTTGAGAATTCAAGGATTACTGGAATACAACAAAGCTGGATTTAGAAAATTGCCAGGCACCGCTTTGAAAAATTCCGCAACAGGTGAAATAATTTATACTCCCCCGCAAGATTATGATGAAATAGTACGATTAATGGCCAATCTTGAGCGCTATATCAATGACTCAGAATTACAAGACTGTGACCCATTAATAAAAATGGCTATTCTACATTTTCAATTTGAAAGTATTCACCCATTTTATGAAGGAAATGGTAGAACTGGCAGAATCATTAATATACTCTATTTAATATTAGAAAAACTCCAAACCCTGCCAATTCTATATTTGAGCAATTATATAATTAAAAATAAACCCGACTATTATCATTTTTTGCAAAAAGTAAGAGACGAAAATTTGTGGGAAGATTGGGTGTTGTTTATGATAAAAGGAGTTGAACAAACATCACGAGAGACTATTGAATTAATCCTTAAGATTAAGGAACTAATGCTTGATTACAAACATCGGCTTCGTGATAATTATAAGTTCTATAGTCAGGATTTACTAAATAATTTGTTCAAACATCCGTATACAAAAATTGAGTTTGTTGTCAATGATTTAGGTGTTTCAAGACTAACTGCAGCGAATTATTTGAATAAATTGGCAGAAGATAAAATGCTGCGAAAAGACAAATTGGGAACTGGTAACTATTATGTCAATGAGGAATTGTTTGGCTTGCTGACAAAAAGGTAACAACGCACAGGTGGCAACAATGGTTATGCAATATAGACGAAGTAGCAGTAAATTCAAGGACTGTAGCCCGCTTCAAAATTGTAACGGTTTGACAAGACAGGTTTTAAAGAATTGGTTTTTTGCGAATTTCCAAAAAAAAATGACAAAATGAATACCTTAATGTCTGTAGCAAATAGGCTAAAAGAGATTGAATGGAGTATCAAATTACATCAATAAAAAGTACCTTTTAATAGAATTATAATAAAACAAACACCATGGACTTAACAATAAACTTATTGCCAACCAAAAAGTCTAAATTCAGGATTGGTTTTGGAATATTGGCCATTCTTTTCGCTAGTTTCTGGATTTTATTTAACCTTGCCGAAAAAGAATCCCTTAAAGTATTTGATTGGTTGTATTTTATTGTTTTTATAACACTCGGAATTGCACATTTAATAGAAGGAACAGGCGTTTCGTTAGTGGGGTTATTTGGGGCAAAAGCTTTTATATATATCAATTACGACAAACTTCACCTCAAACAAGATGCCTTTAAAAAAGGAAAAACTGTAAAGTGGAATGAAATAAAATCAATTGAATATAAATTTGCCCAATTCAAACTAACAAAAACTGACAACAGTACTGTAATTCTGGAAATTCCAACGGATAATTATAATCGAGTTCAAAGCATAAAACAGATAATTAAATCAATCGCATCTGAAAATGGAATTCAAGTCACATAAAATCTATACCCAAATTGAGCAACGCGAAATCCCGCCGCCTGAAATTTAATTAGGCGGGAACTTTAAACTTTTAAACTCATTCCCATGAAAAAACATATCCCCAATTTCATTACCAGTCTCAATCTACTAAGCGGAACGCTGAGTGTTTTCGCAGCCTTTCACGGTCTGTTGGCCGAAGCTGCTTTATTACTTTTTTTAAGTTCGATTTTCGATTTTATGGATGGCTTTGCTGCGCGTATGTTAAAAGCCTATTCGCCCATGGGCAAGGAGTTGGATTCGTTGGCCGATATGGTAAGCTTTGGATTGGCTCCCATGGTGATGTTGCACATGATGATAAAACATGTGATGCTAGGTAGTTTTGATGCGGACATTTTTCAGCAATCCTTTGAGGTGCAAGCTTTGATTCTTTCGCCTTTTGTCGCCACCGTATTTTCGGGCTTACGTTTGGCCAAGTTCAATGTCGATACCCGGCAGTCGGATAGTTTTATTGGGCTTACCACCACGGCAACAGGTATGTTTTTAGCTTCGCTAGCTTTTGTTTTCGACACAGGTAGCGGATGGTTGTTCGATATGGTACAACACCAATGGATACTGCTATCTTTTGTGCCCATCTTCTCGTTTTTACTGATATCGGAAATACCGATGTTCTCCTTAAAATTTAAAACTTTCGGTTTATCAGGAAATGCAGATAAGTATGTTTTGCTGCTGGCCAGTCTATTTTTTCTGATATGGATGGGCATGGGCGGCATAGCGGTTACTATTGCCTTATATGTATCATTTTCGCTGGTGAAGTTAATGGCCAAGCGTTAAGAGTTAAAGGTAGCATTCAACCTCAGTCGGATGCTAACTTTAACTCATATTAAATATCGTTTAATGTCTATGAAATATCGTAGAATCCTTCCGATTCTGTATTCTCTCTATTTGCTTTCTCAAACTTATTGAGTGCCCATTTAACGGCCTGATAGCTAATTACAATCAGTAAGGGCCAGCTCAAGTACCATAATATTTCTTGTAAGTATTTCATATCTTCTAAATTAGATAAGAGACTGACAGATAAGAGATAAAAGACTGCTGTCGCTTATCTGATTCAATCATCCCATTGTGTGTTAATTAACTTATTATGAACATTGCTTCCCAATTAGCATGGATGTTTCATCTCTTTAAAACTATTTGTTCTTATTTCTCAATACGCGTCGCCTTCTGTTAACTACCTCTTGATCATCTCTGTAGGCTTCTTGTTTTTTGCTTTGCGCTCTCCGTTTTAAGCTTTATCTTCCCTTATAGACGCTGTCGGGTCTAAAGACGCCAACAGGTCTGGGATGTTGCTCAACCTCTGCTCGTTGCCAAGCCCTTCCCCTTCGGGGGAGCTGGAGGGGGCTTTTAATACACATGCAAATCGTCCGATTCAATTTCGTCTTGATCTATTTTACGGTTGTTGACGGCTTTCCAAGCATACCATATGTAAGCCATTACAAAAGGTATCATCAGCGAAACATAGCTCATGGCAGTAAGTGTAAAATGGCTCGAGCTCGCATTTTCAATTGTCAATGAGCTTTGCAGACTTGTAACAGAAGGATAGAACGAGGTATTGTTGTACCCGGCCAGCAAAAACAGCATAAGCACGGTAAGAACTGTTCCCGGACCGCTAAACCATATGCCCTTGGTGCTAGGTTTTATGTAGCTGCTTACCATCCCGTAAAGAACCAGTATTACGCCCAATAAAAATCCGACGCCCACCAAAGGCATCTCTATTAAATTGTTAAAATATTTATAGGGTTCCATAAACACCTCTTTGGTATCGGGGTTCACGGCAAATCCATCTCTTAACATCAGCCAAATAGTAAAAGTTAAAAATAGAACCACAAACAAAATGCCGTTTATCAGCAAATGCTTGTGCGCCCTTTTGAGTATGGCGTCGTGGTCGATGGCATTCATAAAATACTGAATGGCCAATACTCTTGCCAAGAAAAATACCGTTAAACCCAAGACCAGATTATGAGGGTTTAATGTCAGTTCTAGGCCATGATAAACTGTATCCCATTTGGATTGGTTGTATTCGTTTACTGAAAAGTTGGAGCCGGTGAAAAAAGTAGCTACCGCAGTTCCGATAAAAATAGTGCCTATCAAACCATTAATAAAAAGGAATACTTCGTAAGTTTTTGGGCCATATACATTATTTGGCCGGCTGCGGAACTCATAGGAGATGGCCTGAATGATAAAAGCAAAAAGTATGATCATCCAAACCCAGTAAGCCCCGCCAAAGCTGGTGCTATAAAATAAGGGGAATGAGGCAAAAAACGCCCCGCCAAAGGTTACCAGTGTGGTAAAAGTGAACTCCCATTTGCGCCCTAAGGCGTTTACCAATATTGTTTTTTCGTCCTTGGTTTTCCCAAGTACCGGCAATAGTGTTTGTCCTCCCTGAACAAACATTAAAAATACGAGCAGTGCGCCTAATAACGAAATCAGAAACCACCAATATTGCTGTAATTCTAAGTACGATAAATCTCCGAACATTATTGTTTTCCTCCTTGTTTAGTTGGTCCTGTTTTAATTTGTTTGGTCATTATTTTTATTTCGGCTACCAGCAATGCGGTAAAAGTAAATGCAAATAGCCAAAAAGTAATCATTACCGACATGGTGTCTATTTGCGAAACGGCCATGGCTGTGGTCATTAAATCCTGAACTACCCATGGCTGGCGGCCCACTTCTGCCACAACCCACCCGGCTTCGGATGCAATGTAGGCAAAGGGTATAGTCCATACGGCAGTCCATAGTATTATCTTATTGTTGGCCAGTTTGTTTTTAAACAGCAACCACAAAACAACCATAAACAGCAGTAAAAAATGACCTCCTAAAATCACCATGATATGGAATGAATAAAACGAAAGTGAGATGGGTGGTACTATTTTAAAAGCATTTTTTTCGAGAATGGTAGGATCCGGATCGTAATAGCTGCCGTAGCCAAAGTAATTAAAATAGTTATCTATCCATTCCTGATCCTCAAACTTAGCGCGCAGCATGGGTAAGTCGTCAGCATTCTCCTTTTTTGCTTTTTTATATTGGATGAGGGTTTGTTGGGCATGGTATCCTCTTTTTATCTTTTCTTTGTACGACATAATGCCGTGCTTTTCGTTGCCCAATACCAAGTCCTTTATGCCGGGCACAAAGGCATCGGCTTTTAAAAAGGCCATGTACGAGAGTGCGTTGGGTATCTCTATCTTAATTCTAAAATTTTCTTTTGTCTCCCCGCCCGAAGGATTCTCTTCCGGGTAGCCAAGTATTCCGATGGCTATTAGAGGTGCATTGGTCTGGCCGTCGTAAAGTGCTTCCATGGCGGCAAACTTCATGGGCTGGATAGCTGCCATCTCGCGTGCTGAGCTGTCGCCGGTGACTATAAGCATAACGGATGATACGATGCCAAAAGTGGAGGCAACTACCATGCTTCGCTTGGCAAAAAGTATCTCTCTACGTTTGATTAGAAACCAAGCACTAACGCCCACAACAAAAACAGAAGCCAGTACAAAGCCCGAAGTGGTGGTATGCAAGAACTTAGTGACGGCGCTGGGCGAAAGAAAAACATCCCAAAAATTGACCATCTCGTTGCGCGCTGTGTCGGGGTTAAACTTCATGCCGCGCGGATCCTGCATCCAGGCGTTGGCCACCAATATCCAAACGGCGGATAAATTTGCTCCTACTGCAACCAGCCAGGTAGATATCAAGTGGGCTTTCTTGCTTACTTTGTTCCATCCAAAAAACATGACGGCAATAAAGGTGCTTTCCAGAAAAAAGGCCATGATACCCTCAATAGCTAGCGGAGCACCGAATATGTCGCCCACAAACCAGGAGTAATTGCTCCAGTTGGTTCCAAACTCAAATTCCAGGATGATGCCCGTGGCAACCCCAATAGCAAAGTTTATCCCAAAAAGCTTCATCCAAAACTTGGTAATCCTCTTCCATTCCGGATCGCCCGTTTTAACATACTTGGTCTCCATAAAGGCCAGTATAAAAGATAGTCCCAAGGTTAAAGGTACAAAAATCCAATGGTACATGGCCGTAAGGGCAAATTGAGCCCGCGACCAGTTTACCAGCGATAAATCAAACGATTCTAACATTATTACAAATTTTACGGTGTTCTATTATGGTAATGTTCTATGATATACTATTTTGGTGTTGTAATCTGTTCAATTACATGATCTGCTCTATCAATGTCGTTGTTAAAATCCTTTTTAAGCTTATTTTGAAAAAAGAATATTTTAAAAATAAAAAAGAAAATGAACAGTTTTAACAAAACGACAAACCAAATGGAGCGAGCCCAGTCGGGTAGGTTGTTAAAGCCTTCCATATAAAAATCAATAATTTTTTTCATTTTTTTTAATATTAACCTTACCCATACAGCCAGTGCGATTTCTAAGCACCATTCTCGAGTTTGTTCTCGGGAGGTCGGCACTATCTCGTTTCGGGAGACAAGCTATCTAGCTGTAGGCACGGATGTCCGTTTTATCCCTCACAAAACAACTAATATATATAATTGTTGAAGCATTTAGCAATAATTAAAGATTTTTTTCTTTAATCAATAATTAAGTACTATGTGGGAATGGATAGATAAAGAGACTACGCAAAATTTAAACACAAAAAAAGCAGCCGGTATTTCCGGCTGCTTAGGTCAAAGGTATTTAACTGTGGTGGGATAATTTAAATATAGGGTTAGTTATAAGATGTCTGTCCATGCTCATGTATGTCCAAACCTTCTCTTTCTTCGAGCTCGCTAACTCTAAGACCCATAGTAGCTTTTAGGGTTTGAAATAGGATAAGTCCTAAGCCCAAAGCCCATGCAGCTATCGATGCTACACCAATAAGCTGGCTTATCAATAAACTGGAACCGCCACCGTAAAATAGACCGCCCTCTGTTGCAAAAAAGCCTACTAGCAAAGTACCCAGGGCACCACACACACCGTGCACTGAAATAGCACCTACTGGATCATCCACTCTAAGTTTTTTATCCAGAAACTCAATTGAAAATACAACCAAGAGTCCAGCTAAACCGCCTATTATAGCAGCTCCTACAGGGTCTACGATGTCGCAACCGGCAGTAATTCCTACCAGGCCAGCTAACGCGCCGTTTAGGGTCATGGAGAGATCGGGTTTTCCGTATCGTATCCAGGTAACAAACATGGTAACCGTTGCACCTGCTGCGGCGGCAAGGTTAGTTGTGATGAATATGGAAGCTACGGCATTGGCGTTGTCGCCGCTAATGGCCAACTGCGAACCGGGGTTAAAACCAAACCATCCCATCCAGAGTATAAAAACTCCCAGGGCGCCCAGCACCATGTTATGTCCGGGTATAGCGTTAATTTTTCCATTGCCATTGTATTTACCCAAACGAGGGCCTAAAGTCCATGCACCTGCTAGTGCCATCCATCCACCAACGGAGTGTACAACTGTAGAGCCTGCAAAATCGTGAAACGGGGTTTCCATTGTAGAGAGCCATCCGCCTCCCCATACCCAGTGGCCAGAGATAGGATAGATAAGTCCCGTAATAACTACCGAAAAAACAAGGTAGGAGCTGAATTTGGTACGCTCCGCCATGGCCCCTGAAACAATAGTGGCCGCGGTGGCCGCAAATACGGTTTGAAAAAATAAGTTGTGGTAGTCGCCAGGTTCGTTATAAAAAAAGTCAAATGCTCCAAAAAAAGTTCCTTCGCCACCGTACATGAGGCTATATCCTATAATCCAGAAGAGTAACGAACCCAATGAAAAATCCATGAAGTTTTTCATGATGATGTTTCCCACGTTTTTGGCTCGTGTAAATCCTGCCTCCACTAAGGCAAATCCTGCTTGCATAAAAAACACCAAAATGCCTGCTACCAGAATCCATAAAATGTCTAAAGCGCTGTTCGTATCCATAATATTGTTAGTTTAAATTTTTAAAAAATCAGATAAGTTGCTTTAACTTACTTTATATAAAGGGTTTCCGGTCCCGATTCGCCCGTGCGTATTCGGTACGATTCTTCAATGTCCGAAACAAATATTCGTCCGTCCCCTATTTCCCCGGTACATGCAGCCGACATAATGGCTTGCACTGTCTTCTCCAGGTTCTGATCGCGAACGACAATAGAAATCAAACGACGCTCGATAATACTGGTATCGTAAATGGTGCCTCGGTAAAGGTGCCCTTCTATGGCTGTGCCAACTCCCCGCACATCCCAATAGGAAAAAAAGGTGATGTCCTGCTCATCGAGGGCTTTTTTTACATTTTCATACCGTGTTAACCTGATAATGGCTTCAATTTTTTTCATAATGATGATTTTTATATTTTTTGAAATCTTAATTAATATCTCTAAGATAACTGCCTTGTTAACCTGAACTATTCTTAAATTTTCTTGATTATGAATAGTTCAGAGCTTGTTCTGCGTTGGCGGGATTAACCCAAATAATTCAAGAATTATTTGGGTTAAAGGGTTTATAATGATATCCCCACTACAATGTGCAGCTGTTCTGAATTAGGATTCATGATTACTTGTCCAAAAAGCGGCAATGAAAAGGATTCGGAGAATTTAATTTCCTTAGAGGTTCCAACACCGATGTTTACCACTTGAAAATCACGTTTTAAGGAGTGCCATCCATCCCCGGCGCCTATAAATAAATCAACATTGTCAAAGGCGTATCCGGCTTCAAAATACATTGTGCCGTCTTCGGTGCCAGCTCCGTAGATGGAGTTGTTGAGCATGTAGTTTCCTGCCAACGATAAGCTTCCGATTTCATAACCAAGGTTCAACTCCAAGGCATGGCTCGAAATGCTGTCGCCAAACTCTCCCCACTTAAAACCTGGGTAATAGTAGTCTGTAACTCCAAGGCTCAAGCCGAAGTCAAAAGAGTAGGATGCGTATAAATCAGCCTCTGAAAATGATCCGCCCGATAGACCAAACGAGCCCCATGCACCGATAGCAAAATTTCCGGCAGCATATTCTACGGTTGGCTGCAGGGCTGCCCCATTACCATAATCTACGCCGCGAAATACATAACGTGAAACCAAATCGGTTCCAACAGAAAATTGAGCCTTGATTGCTGAGGCTGCCATTACAATTGTTAATAGTAAAATTACTCGTTTCATGTTAATAGTTTTTAAGGTGTAATTCAAAATAAATTAGTTTTAAATATTAAATGCAATAAAAAATAGGGGGGTGATAGTAAATAAAGCATGTTTTAAAAATTTACACCCCCTTTGTGAAGTATCACATTGCAAAAATGAACACTTTTTTGGTAACCACCAAATAAAATGAAAATAAAAGTCAAAAAAATAACCTGATTTACACTTATGTAGCATTAAATGTGACGAATCGTAACTAAAATACACTAAAAACTTACATTTTAAAAGTTAAAGGATGCTAAAAAGCCGATAAGATAAATTATAAGTAGATAGTATGAAAGTGGTAATGGTGTTTAACACAGGCAGCCTTTTAATTGTCCTTCGATTGTCGTACTTTATTTTAGGTCAAGACTTTGTATTTGAAAGGAAAGAAAACACCTTGAAAATATTTTTAACATCTTGCAACTTGGAAGAGATAATTATAAACGCTATTTTTGTGACGTTTTATAAGCAAAAGAATTGAAAAACTACAATTATCGTTTAAAAAAGGGGTGTTTATTTACACTTTATTAAACACCATCTAAGGTGGACAGATTTGAGGAGAGGCTGCTTATGCTAGCCGACCGGTTTTTAGTATTATTCCTTCTTTATTAATAGTTACATATGATGCAAAAAAGATTTCCTAAGGCGGTAGGGTTGTACGACCCCGCAAATGAGCACGATAACTGCGGGATAGGTTTTGTGGCCAATATCAAAGGACAAACATCACACGATATAGTTGACAGAGGCTTACAAGTGTTGGTAAATATGACTCACCGAGGTGCCGAAAGCTCCGATAATAAGTCGGGTGACGGTGCTGGTATATTGATACAAGTACCCCATGAGTTTTGTAGCTCGTTAGGGTTTGATTTGCCTGGACCCGGAAAATACGGTACCGGACTTTTATTTTTACCCGCCAGCAGTAAAGAGGCTTTGCTGTGCCAAGAAGTTTTAAATGCACAGCTTGTTGAGGAGGGTTTAGAGTTGATAGGTTATCGGGATGTGCCGGTGGACGGCACGATTTTGGGCGAAATAGCAAAAAAATCCGAGCCTTTTATCCGACAAATATTTGTTAAAGGAAAATACGAGCAAAATACTTTAGAACGTAAGTTGTTTATAGCCCGCAAAGTTACCGAGCGTAAAATCAGGGAGTCTGAATTAAAGCAAAAGGAGTCTTTTTACTTCCCTTCGTTATCGACTAAAATATTTATTTATAAGGGGATGCTTACCCCCGAACAGGTTGGCACTTATTATTTGGATCTTAAAAACCCGAAATTAAAGAGCGCCATATCACTGGTACACTCTAGGTTCAGCACCAACACTTTTCCAACTTGGGATTTGGCACAGCCATTCCGTGTAATCGCACACAATGGTGAAATTAACACTATAAAAGGAAATCGCCTTTGGATGCAGGCTCGCGAGTCGCTCCTTAAATCCGATTTGTTTGGCGAGGATCTGCAAAAGATTTTCCCAGTGATTGAGCCCGGAAAAAGCGATTCCGCTTCGTTAGATAACGTGTTGGAATTTCTTTTCCTAACAGGAAGAAGTTTACCTCAGGCTTTAAGCATGCTCATTCCCGAATCGTGGAATGATAAAAACCCTATTCCGAAAAGTTTAAAGGCCTACTACGAGTTTCACTCAACCATTATGGAGCCTTGGGATGGTCCAGCTTCTATTGTATTTTCCGATGGTAGGTATATAGGAGGTACCCTTGACCGAAACGGACTTCGGCCTTCACGTTATGTGATTACCAAAAATGATATGATCGTAATGGGTTCCGAGGTGGGCGTACAAAACTTTGCTCCTGAAGAAATTAAGGAAAAAGGACGCTTGAAGCCAGGGAAGTTACTTTTGGTGGATACCAAATTGGGCATTATCATCCCCGACCAAGAAACCAAGGCACAGCTATCGCAAAAATATCCTTTCGAAAATTGGTTAAAAGAAAATAGGATCAGCTTAAAGGATATCGAAGTAAAAACCAGGGTCAACTCATCTGTGGATAACTTCGAAACCTACTTAAAAACGTTTGGTTACGCCAAAGAGGATATCGAACTGTTGATAACCCCCATGGCACAAACAGCCATGGAACCTATCACTTCCATGGGAAATGATACGCCTATTGCCGCCATGTCGGAAAAGCCACAGCGCTTGTTCAATTACTTTCGCCAGCTCTTTGCCCAGGTTACCAATCCGCCTATAGACCCTATTCGGGAGGGGCTGGTCATGTCGCTTACCAATTATATTGGGTCGGCTTCTAAAAATATTTTGGAGTACACGCCCTCGCACTGCCGTTTAATTAAGTTCAAAAGCCCCATTGTTACCAATACCGATTTGGGCAAGATAAAAGATTATCACCGCGAAGAATTTACGCAAGTTACCATACCCATGCTATATCCGGTAAAAGATGGTGGCGAGGGAATGAGAAAAGCGGTTGATGCCATGTGTCTAGCTGCTGAAAAGGCTGTTGACGACGAAAAAAATTACATCATACTTTCCGATAGAAATATCAGCGAAGATATGGCTCCTGTGCCATCCTTGTTAGCAGTTTCTGCCGTTCACCATCATCTTATTAAAACCCAAAAGCGAATGCAAACTGGGTTGATGGTAGAAACAGGCGAAGCGCGTGAAGTGATGCACTATGCTTTGTTGCTTGGCTTTGGTGCCAGCGTTATAAACCCTTATTTGAGCTTTGCCACCATTGATGATTTGGTTAAAAAGGGTAAAATTAATATGGATTATACCCAAGCACGCGAAAATTATATCAAAGCGGTTGATAAGGGCTTGCTCAAAGTAATGAGTAAAATGGGTATTTCAACCCTGCGCAGTTATCATGGCGCACAGATTTTTGAGGCCATTGGTATTTCGCAGGATATTATAAATAAGTATTTTACCGGAACATCATCTAAAATTGGCGGCGTAGGTTTTGAGGAGTTGGCGCGCGAGGCAGAAATGTTTCATCAAGATGCTTATTCGGAATCAAAACCCAACAGCGTGCTCAATAGCACAGGTAACTACGCCTATCGCAAATATGGCGAAAAGCACGGTTGGAATCCAGAGACCATTGGTCTGCTGCAATGGTCTACCACAGAGGGCGATTACGCTAAGTTTAAAGAATATACCCAAGCTGTAAATAGCGACAATAGAAGTCCCCTGTTTTTGCGGGGACTGTTAAAGCTGAAGGAGCGCAAGCCTATTCCCATCGCCGAGGTGGAGCCCATCGAAGATATTACGCGCCGATTTGTCACCGGAGCCATGAGTTACGGTTCTATTTCCAAAGAAGCCCATACGGCTTTGGCCATGGCTATGAATAAGGTGAAGGGAAGGAGCAACACAGGCGAAGGTGGCGAAGATGCCGAACGATTTAAAACCAATGCTCGTAGTGCTATCAAGCAGGTAGCTTCGGGCAGATTTGGCGTTACCAATAATTATTTGGTTAATGCCGATGAGCTCCAAATTAAAATAGCGCAAGGTGCTAAGCCTGGCGAAGGGGGTCAGCTACCAGGGTTTAAGGTAGATAAAATTATTGCCAAGCTCCGAAATTCAACGCCGGGCATTACTTTGATATCACCGCCGCCACATCATGATATTTACTCCATTGAGGATTTATCGCAGCTAATATTCGACCTAAAATGTACAAACCCTAAAGCCACGATAAGTGTTAAGCTCGTTTCTGAAGCGGGTGTGGGCACTGTGGCCGCAGGTGTAGCTAAAGCCCATGCAGACCTGATAGTTATCGCCGGAACCGAAGGTGGTACTGGAGCTTCACCACTCAGTTCGGTTAAACACACCGGAATGCCAGTTGAAATTGGCTTGGCCGAAACACAACAAACACTGGTAATGAACAACCTGCGCGGAAGAGTAAGGTTGCAGACAGATGGCCAGCTTAAAACTGGTTTGGATGTGATAAAGATGGCTATTCTAGGTGCCGAAGAATATGGTTTTGCCACTTCGGCTCTGGTAACACTGGGGTGTGTAATGATGCGAAAATGCCATCTGAACACTTGCCCCGCAGGTGTTGCCACACAAGACCCTGAATTGCGAAAACGCTTTATCGGGAAATACGTTTACGTGGTTAATTTTATGAATTTTCTGGCTCAAGAGGTGAGGGAGTATTTGGCCGAGATGGGTTATAAATCGCTCAATGAAATTATTGGGCGTACCGACCTAATGGAGCAAGACACCACCGTTGGTAACTGGAAAACTAAGGGAATCGACTTGAGCAGATTGCTTTATTTTCCCGAGGAGGCGAAGATTTATCCGCTGCATAATACCAGCGCACAAAAGCACGGTATCGAAGATGTGATGGATTGGCAATTGATTGAGGAGGCACAACCTGCTTTGATAAATCAGGCTAAAGTTTGGATAGCCAGAGATATCACCAATACCGATAGAGCCGTGGGTGCTATGTTATCGGGCGAGGTAAGTAAACGTTATGGCGAAGAAGGCTTGCCGAAAAATACCATCAATTGTAAATTTAACGGTTCTGCAGGTCAGAGTTTTGGTGCTTTCCTTACCAAAGGTGTTGCTTTTAAGTTGGAAGGAGATTCCAATGATTATCTAGGCAAAGGACTTTCAGGCGGTAAAATCATAGTAGTTCCTCCTGCTGGTTCAACATTTAAACCCGAAGAGAATATCATTATTGGAAACACCGTTTTGTACGGTGCCACATCCGGCAGCGTATATATCAGAGGGGTGGCCGGCGAGCGTTTTGCCGTGCGTAACTCTGGGGCATTCGCCGTAGTGGAAGGGGTAGGCGACCATTGTTGCGAATATATGACAGGAGGCAGGGTAGCAGTTATAGGAAAAACCGGAAGAAACTTTGCAGCAGGCATGAGCGGCGGAGTGGCCTATGTGCTCGACGAAGAGGGTGATTTTGATTTCTACTGTAACAAAGGCTTGGTAGATCTTTCACCCGTTGAAGATGCTTCCGATGTACAAGAATTACAGTATTTGCTAAACAAACATCTGTTGCACACCAACAGCGAAAAAGCCCAGGACATATTGGTAAATTGGAGCAAGTATTTACCCAAATTTATCAAGGTGATTCCGTTTGAATATAAAAAGGTACAGCAAGAGCAAAAGATAAAAGAGCTGGATCAAAAACTGATGGAAACTGAGGATGCTCCTTACGTGAGAGAGTAGTTAGTCGTGTGAATTAATCAGGAGTAGGAGTTATAAAAAGGGTTCATTTTTAATCTTTTATAACTAGGCACGGCATTTATGCTGTGCACTATTTACACCTTGTAAATCGGTTTTAACCGAAACATAAATTACAATTATATATTTGGGCTAAAGCCCGAAGGATAGATTGCATTTACCCCAGGCTGAAGCCAGGGGCTAGTTACGATTGCAGCGCAATTATCGTTTATCGTAGATAAATCAATTCGTTTAATTCCCCGAAAAAACGGGGCAGGCTGTGGTCGAAAATATAAACAAAACATTAAACAAAAATATCATGGGTAACCCAAAAGGTTTTATGGAGGTAGAACGCAAAGTGAGCGGCTATCGCCCTGTTAGTGAACGTGTGGATGATTATGGCGAAGTGGAACAAACACTCAACGAAACCGATCGAAAATTACAGGCATCCAGATGTATGGATTGTGGCATTCCCTTTTGCCATTGGGCTTGTCCGGTAGGAAGTAAGATACCAGAGTGGCAGGATGCCGTTTATAAAGGCGAGTGGAAGCTGGCCAGCGACATTTTGCATTCAACAAATAGTTTTCCTGAGTTCACGGGTCGGGTATGTCCTGCCCCCTGCGAAAAATCATGTGTGCTGGCTATTCACGACGAGACGGTTACCATCCGCGAAAACGAATGTTCTGTTGTTGAAAAAGCTTTTGCCAGTGGTTTTGTACTGCCACGCATACCAAAAGTACGCACAGGTAAAAAAGTGGCTGTTATTGGTTCAGGTCCAGCTGGCCTTTCGGCTGCTGATTTGTTAAATCAAATGGGACACACCGTAACTATCTTTGAAAAAGATGAGGCGGTAGGCGGATTGTTGCGCTTTGGAATCCCTGATTTTAAGCTCAATAAAAAAGTGATTGATCGCCGGATAGAATTGTTTAGGCAAGAGGGTATAAATATAAAAATCAATCAGCATGTTGGGCTGGATGTAAGCGGGGAAGAGTTACTCAAAGGCTATGATTCCGTTGTTTTGGCTATTGGTGCTATGCAACCTCGCGACTTACCTGTAGAAGGCCGCGACTTAAAAGGTGTTCATTTTGCTATGGATTTTTTGACCCAACAAAACCGGGTGAACCGAGGTGTTAAAGTTCCAGCCAAAAACCGTATTGAAGCCAAAGGAAAAAATGTGTTGGTTATTGGTGGTGGTGATACCGGATCGGATTGTGTGGGTACTTCGATACGTCAAAAGGCGAAAAGTGTAACTCAAATTGAGATTTTGCCTCAGCCCTCGAAAGAACGCACATTGGGCAATCCTTGGCCTTATTGGCCCACTACCCTCAGAACATCTAGTTCGCACGAAGAAGGTTGCGAGCGGAAGTGGAGCCTTTCTACCAAAAGATTTATTGGCGAAAATGGGGTGCTTAAAAAAGTTGAGCTGGTCGAGGTGCATTGGTCCAAAGATGATAAAGGAGCCTGGAAAATGACAGAAGTGCAGGGAACCGAAAAAATTGTGGACGTTGAGTTAGTTTTGCTTTCGATGGGTTTTGTACACGCCGTGCACAGTGGTTTGGTGCAAGAGTTGGGTATAGAAACCGACCAAAGAGGCAATCTGAAAATAAACAACAAGTACCAAACCAGCTCCGATAAGGTGTTTGCCGCAGGCGATTCGCACCATGGTGCCAGTTTGGTGGTTACTGCCATTCAAAAAGGACGCGAGGCTGCCGAGAGTGTCAATGAATTTCTTAGCAAACTAGGATAGATAAATAATTGGTCGGTAGGCTTATGCCTGCAAGATGAAAAAAGGAAGATCGTAAGGTCTTCCTTTTTTGTGATAAAAAAACGACTTCGTGGGTATTATCTGGTTAGAAATAAATTTACGATTAACTTTTTTGCTATTGCAAGCGTTATACTCCCAAATAGTGTTACAATGAGTAATGTTAAAGACGAGCCTGTTTTATTATATGATGGAGATTGTGGACTTTGCAGTTTTGCCGTTCAGTTTATCCTACGTTTCGAAAAGGATAAACGCATAAAATTTGCCACACTGCAATCGGAATGGGCTAAAGATATCTTGCAAAATTCTGCAAACATGCCAACTAACCCCGATTCGATTGTATTGTTGCAAAACCAAACCATCTTTATTAAAAGTAAGGCAGTAATGCGCATAACGCCTTACTTAAAATTTCCATTCAACCTGCTTGCCGTATTTAAAATAATCCCCACTACTATTGCCGATGCTATTTACGATTGGGTAGCTCGCAACAGACACCGTTTTTTTAAACCACGATGCCTTATCGTCAGCAAAGAGCAATCGGATAGGTTTATAGCTTAACATGAGAAAGGTTATTTGGTGAAAATGATTGACTATTAAGTCAAATGGTCAAATGAACCAAGTAAATTAATAAAGTCGAAAGCTTCCCGGGAAGGGCTATAAAGCCAGTTTCGATGGCTATTGGCTACTTCGGTGTTGGTTCTGTTTTAGTGGATTGTATCTGTTTTCTTTTAGTTTATCTCTGTCAACACTTGGCAAATATGTTAAATTTTCTGCAATCCATACTTGGTAACCTAGCTTTATCTATGCTGGTCAATTAGAATATTATTTCCATCTGGGTCAGTTAATGTGATGCTTGCAGGGCCAGTCGAGTTTTCATCAACCTCTCCAGTCAGTTTTATACCACACTGTTTTAGATGGTTTTGAATAACTCTAATGTCGTCAAATTTGTCAATATTTTGTGCGTTTTCATCCCAACCAGGGTTGAAAGTAATTATGTTTTTATCAAACATTTCTTGAAATAACCCAATTAGTGAATTGCCATTTTTAAGTATCAACCATTTTTGATTTATGTCACCACCTATTGTTATGAATCCTAAATTTTCGTAGAATTCTTTTGATATTTGAATGTCCTTTACGGCAAGGCTGATAGAAAATGCTCCTAATTTTAAATTTTCCATTATTTCTCCAATTTAGTTTTTAATTGATTTAGTCCTGCTTGTAAATCGTCTCCAATTATTTTTTCAAAATCCATAAACAACATCATCAAGTTCATCGGATAACTCAAATGACCTCTAAACCCCCAAATTACTCTAGTTTTATTTTCAGTAATTGCTTCTGTTGTCATAAAAGCTGGCTCTGTAGCCTCAAAAGGCTTAAAAAAGCGTAATTCAAATTCAACTCTTTCGCCTTCAATAATTTTTTTAATCTCTTGTTCTCCAACGCCAACTTCTTTATTATCGCTTTCCCAAGCAGAAACAAATCCAACCGTTCCGTCTGTCCCACGATAGGTTTTTTTCATATTAGGGTCTATTGTTGCCCACTTGCTATAATTGTCTTGATTTTTCAAATGTTTTATATATTCAAATACTTCTAATTTTGGTCTATCAATTATGGTTTCACGCTCTACAGCATAATCCTTTTGTACGAACAAGGCTACAATTAATGGAACTGCAATAACGATAGCAAGTCCGATTAAAATTTTCTTTAGAATTTTCATATTGTTTTACGTTTTAATTATGATTGTAAAGTTAATTTAAGATGCTAGTTGTGGTGTCGACATAGGATGATATAGAATAAATTATATATACAGCTCTCCCTTTAAAAATGTATGGCACTTCCCGCCAATCAAAACCCTATTTCCCTTTAATTCGCACGTCAGTTCTCCGCCTCGTGCGCTTAGTTGAGCAGCTGTGAGCTTATTCTTTTTTAAACGCTTTGCCCAAAAGGGCGTTAGAGTGGTGTGGGCGGAGCCGGTAACAGGATCTTCGTTTAAGCCTATATTGGGGGCGAAAAACCGGGACACAAAATCAGTTTTGTCACCTGGAGCCGTAACAATGAGGCCTCGTGTACCCAGCTTCCTTATCAAATCAAGGTTAGGAATATAATCGGCCACCTGCTGCTGATCACTTAACACAAACATCAAGTCGGTATTGCCCTTATACACTTCTTTCACCAAATGTTTGGAATCCAATTTCATTAATTCAGGCAGTTCAAATATCTGTTTAATTTGATCCACCGGAAAATCCAGTATAAGGGCGTCATCTGCAATGGTTACCTTTAAAACTCCACTTTTTGATTGAAAGATAACTTGATCTCCTTCAAAATCCTCGTGATTAAACAGAACATAAGCTGCCGCAAGGGTGGCATGTCCGCACAGGTCAATTTCGGTGGTAGTTGTAAACCAACGGATTCCTAATCCATTTTTTGATGGTAAAACAAAAGCGGTTTCTGATTGGTTGTTTTCTTGTGCGATTTTTTGCATCATCTCATGGCTAAGTTCGTGGGCCAATATTACTACAGCCGCCGGATTGCCTTTGAACAGCTCGTCGGCAAAGGCATCTATTTGATACATGTGTGTGTGCATAAAACTAAATTTTGTATGGGTTAACAAGATGAAACGAGCCCCCGAAGGGTCGGGGCAGGCTATGAGAGAATTTTCTCACATATGGGAATGATCGGAATGGCAAGTTTCATCTGGCAAATAAAATCAATTATAAACAGATGAAATATACAACAAAAAAATAAAATATCAGCTTTATTGATTTGGGAAAAAAAGATGGAAAAAAAGATAACCTTAGGGAGATTGAATACGTACAAAAATTGAGAATAGTAAAAATCATATTAACCTAAACTTATATTCATGTTAGAGCATCAGAAAATAGTATTGCTGGGTCTAGCGAAAAATCCTTACCAATTTCGTAAGGAAATTATCAAATCCTCCCGGTGGTTGAACCAGGAGCAAATAGAAGATCTTTATAAATGGGTAAAAAAAGAGATGGGATCGTATTACTCACAATTGGTGCAAGAGGCCTTGTGTAGTTTATCCGCTTAAATTTGTAGGTTAAAAAAGAGTATTAATACAAATGAAATTTTGATTTTACAAAAAAAATTATAAAATTTGACGTCGCTAATAAATAATAAGCAAATGACAATAGTAATAAACAATACATGGCGTTGGCACTTTCTTTTTCTGATTTAAGAGAAGTGTAACGTTGCGCTATTATAACTTATATAAAATGGCTTGCCGAGACTTCGGTAAGCCATTTTTTTTTCTACTAACAGGTATAAACAAAGCACAAAGCAATGAAATCAATAAATATTATTAGTACTGCCCAAAGAGTACCGGCCAATATAGCCGATATAGTTACACCTGTGAGTATTTATATGAAGCTTCGCGATTTGTATCCGGGCACTATTTTACTCGAAAGTTCCGACTATCACGGAAACAATAACTCGCAATCTTTTATCTGCTTTGAGCCCATGGCTGAGTTCAGAGTTACCCGCGGCAATGTGGAAATAATGCTCCCCTGTGGCACAAAGGTTAAAGGCGAAAAGCCCTCGGAAAAAGATGTTCCGGCTCAGCTGGATAGTTTTTTAAAGATGTTTTACGTGGTAAGTGCCCAAAACACGCCCAAAGTAAACGGCGTTTTCGGCTATTCATCCTACGATGCTGTGCAGCACTTTGAATCTATCACGTTTAAAAATGAGGTATCGCCCGAATATGAGATCCCGGAAATGAGATATAATTATTACAAATATATCCTCGCTTTTAATCATTTTACCAATCAGCTCAATCTGATAGAAAATTTGCCGGAAAACGAACAGAGCGAATGGGTATCCATCATGGAGCTTTTATACAACCGCACCGTACCCAGTTTTAAGTTTCAGCCCGATGGCGATGAGGTTTCCAACAACACTGATGAGGAATATATCGACATGGTGAAAAAGGGAATTGACCATTGTTTTAAAGGCGATGTTTTTCAGATTGTGCTGTCGCGGCAGTTTAAACGTAAATATATAGGCGATGAGTTTAATGTTTATCGTGCACTGCGTAACATCAATCCCTCGCCCTATCTATACTTTTTTGATTATGGTGGATATAAAATTCTAGGTTCATCGCCCGAAGCACAGTTAATCATAGATAAAGGTGAGGCTACCATCAATCCCATTGCTGGTACTTTTAAACGTACAGGCAACGATATAAAGGATAGGGAGCTGGCCGAGCAATTGAGCAATGACCCCAAAGAAAACGCCGAGCATGTTATGTTGGTGGATTTGGCCCGCAATGACCTGAGCCGTAATTGCGAAAAAGTAAGGGTGAAAACCTATAAAGAAGTGCAATACTATTCGCACGTTTTGCATTTAGTTTCGGACGTTAGAGGCCAGTTAAAAGATGATGCCAACACATGCAGGGTGATGGCCGATACCTTTCCGGCAGGAACGCTGTCGGGTGCACCCAAATTTATGGCCATGGAATTGATTGACAAATACGAAAATCAAAACCGAGGATATTATGGTGGATGTATTGGTATGCTGGGTTTTGATGGTTCTTTTAATCAGGCCATTATGATACGTTCATTCCTATGTAAAAACAACACCTTATTTTATCAGGCTGGGGCGGGCGTGGTGTCGCAATCCGTGCCCGAAAGTGAGCTAGCCGAAGTAAATAACAAATTGGGGGCACTCAAAAAAGCAGTTGAATTAGCCACCGAGTTTTAAAATATAGAGGTAGGCATTTGAATACTAACTCTAATTATAAATTTTCATGACATTATTAAGTAGGGCTACCCGCCTGCCGGAGGGCAGGAAGCCCGATACTATTCGACAAAACACCCCAGGCTAAAGCCTGGGGCTAATTAAGACCATTTTAAAGAAATACTTTTTATAACTAGGCACGGTATTCATGCCGTGCAATATAGTGTTACGCAAATCGGTTTTAACCGAAATATAAATATTAAATGTGCCGCTTATCAAATAGTTTATTAGGCTCTGAGTAGGTTTTGCCTTTTTTAAATTCTATAATCTCAATAAAAAAAATGAAAAAAATATTAGTTCTCGACAATTACGATTCATTCACCTACAATTTGGTTCATTATATTGAGGAAATTGTGGGTTATGCGATAGATGTGGTTCGTAACGATCAAATTAGTTTGGATGATGTGGCCCAATACGATAAGATTTTGCTTTCGCCGGGGCCTGGTGTGCCGCACGATGCGGGCATTATGATTCCAGTGATTAAAAAATACGGCAGCACCAAAAGTATACTGGGCGTTTGCCTTGGACATCAGGGTATTGCTGAGGCATTCGGAGGTTCCATAGTAAACCTGTCCAAAGTTTACCACGGCGTAGCAACACCCATCATCATTACCGACGATTCGGAACTGTTGTTTAAGGGTTTGCCTAAAACATTCAATGCCGGCAGGTATCACTCTTGGGCAGTAAACGAAAAGGATTTGCCCGAGTGTTTCCAAGTAACATCGCGCGATAACGAAGGAGAAGTGATGAGTATGCGCCATAAACAATATGATGTGCGAGGGGTGCAGTTTCATCCCGAATCCATCCTCACCGAACATGGTAAAACAATGATAGCAAACTGGTTAAGCATTTAGTATTTTGAGCGGGTATTCCGAGCGCGACTCAAAGTCGCACCCGGAATACTATCATAAAAATAGCTGATTTACTAAATCAAGTCTACCAACCTTTCCGGAACTCGTTTCGGGAGGCAAGTTATCCAATCATCTTTTTAATCTATAATCTCATCATCTGTAATCTCATAGTCTAAAATAAAATGAAAGAAATACTTAAAAGACTCTTTGAGCATAAAACGCTTACCCAGACAGAGGCCAAGGAGGTACTTATTAATATAGCGCACGAAAAGTACAACAACTCCCAAGTAGTTGCCTTTCTGTCGGTTTATATGATGCGCCCCATCAGCGTGCAAGAATTGGGTGGGTTTAGAGATGCGCTGTTGGAACTTTGTCACCGGATTGACTTGTCGGAGTTTGATGCCATCGACATTGTAGGAACCGGTGGCGATGGGAAAAATACCTTTAATATTTCCACCTTATCTTCCTTTGTGGTGGCCGGAGCCGGATACAAAGTTACCAAACACGGTAACTATGGCGTGTCATCGGCCTGTGGTTCGTCCAACGTGATGGAGTATTTGGGCTATCAGTTCACCGCTAACCAGGATGCCCTCAAAAGACAAGCCGACAAGGCGGGTATTTGCTTTTTACACGCACCACTTTTCCATCCCGCGATGAAGGCAGTTGCCCCCTTTAGAAAGGAATTGGGACTAAAAACGTTTTTTAATATGTTAGGCCCTTTGGTCAATCCATCTTTTCCTAAAAGCCAGTTCCTTGGCGTTTATAGCTTGCAGTTGGCACGATTATATCAATATCTTTTTCAGGATACGGATAATAATTATGCCATCATTCACAGCCTGGATGGTTACGACGAAATTTCGCTGACCGGGGATTTTAAAGCTATCACCAACTTAGGCGAACAGCTTTTTTCGCCCGAGGAATTGGGCTTTGAAAGATTGAAGCAAGAGGATATTTTTGGTGGGGACACCGTGCCCGAAGCAGCCAAAATATTTACCGATATTTTAAACGGCGACGGCACCCAAATGCAGAATGCAGCTATATTTATAAACGCTGCCATGGCCATTCAATGTATAGACAAAAGTAAATCTATAGAAGAGTCTATCGCACTGGCTAAAGATTCCTTGCTGTCGGGAAGTGCCAGGAAAGTTTTAAAAACACTAATTGAAGTACAATGAATATTTTAGATAAAATAGTAGCTCAAAAAAAGATTGAAGTTGCACAACAGCAAGGATATACTTCCATAGAAAAGCTGAAAACTTATGATTTCTTTGGTAAAAAGGTGCCATCGTTAAAGGCCTACTTGCAAGATGAAAAACACAACGGGATTATTTCGGAATATAAGCGACAGTCACCATCCAAGGGCATCATTAATAGTATTTCAACCGTTGAACAGGTGATTCCTTTATACGAGAAGGCAGGGGTGAGCGGGATTTCGGTGCTCACCGATTTGGAATTTTTTGGAGGCAACACGAGTGATTTGGTGGCTGCTCGCAACGTGAGCTCGGTACCCATTTTACGAAAAGACTTTATGATTTCGGCCTATCAAATTTACGAAGCTAAGGCCATAGGCGCCAGTGCCATTTTATTGATAGCAGCCATTTTATCGTATGACGAAGCCTTTGAGCTATCGCAGCTTGCCAAGGATTTAGGGCTCGATATTTTAATGGAGGTGCACAACAAGGAGGAGCTCGATATTGTAAACCCCTTGGTAGATGTGGTAGGTGTGAACAACCGTAACCTAAAGACATTTGAGGTGAGTTTGCAGCAAAGTATCGATTTGGCCGCCGTAATGCCCGCCGATGTGGTTAAGATATCCGAGAGCGGAATTTATTCGGTTGAAGATATTTTGCTGTTGCGACAGCATGGTTTTCAAGGGTTTTTAATCGGGGAGAATTTTATGCGCACCAGCAATCCGGGACAAGCTTGTATTGATTTTTCCGAAGCCATCAAACAAAGGGCATGAAGCACATCCCAAAAATAAAAGTGTGTGGAATGCGTGATGCCGCAAATATCCAAGCCATTTCCAACCTTAAGCCGGATTACCTGGGTTTTATTTTCTACCCAAAATCACCTCGCTATGTAGGCCTCGATTTTGCTTTGGAGAATATCGTTCATCTGCCGCAGCACATAAAACGCACGGGTGTTTTTGTAAATGCAACTGAACAGGAAATAGCCGAGGCTGTTAAAAAAAATGGCTTAAACGCCGTTCAGTTACATGGCAAAGAATCTGTTGAGCTTTGCATTAAAGTAAAGCAAAAGGGGGTGGAAGTAATAAAAGCGTTTCAGATAGACGAGGATTTTGATTTCGACACGCTGAAACCTTATTCCGATGTCTGCGATTTTTACCTTTTCGATACCAAAACAAAAGCCTACGGCGGCAGCGGACATAAATTCGATTGGGAAATACTGGAAAAGTACGACAACCACAAACCTATATTTTTAAGCGGAGGAATTACAGTGGATGATGTGGAGGATATATTAAATTTGCAGCACAAAAATATTTATGCTGTTGATATCAACAGTAAATTTGAAAAACTACCTGCATTGAAAGATGTGGAGCTGGTGAGGGAGTTTGTTGAGAACTTTAGAGGTGGAATGTAATAAATAAGAATTGTATTTGGACAAGATGAAATTTGCCTTAACCGTCGTAATAAATTTAAAAATTGCTTATCCACAACGATGAAAGACCATCAAACATAAAATTTTTTGTCCCATCTTATTGCTTTTTTTTGGGACAAATAGCTTGGATTTTGATAGTCTTATAGAGTTGATAAAACTGGAATATACAGTAGGAACCAATCAGTAATATATCATGGAGCAACAGGGAATAAATTGAAGCGAGGACACTTTTTATTTAAAATGAAATGAGCTTGCTTTGCATAACAGCACTAATTGCACCAAAAATTAGATGATGACAATATTATAAAATTTACGAAGCAAATAGCATTCGCTTAATTCGTGTAATTCCCCGAAAAAGAACGGGGCAGGCTGTGGTCAAAAAAATAAAATTGCGCAGTAATATTTATTTATCAAATTCACTAAAGTCAAAAAATTATCAACAATGAGTTCAAAATATAACGTAGATGAACAAGGGATGTACGGCCGTTTTGGCGGTGCGTGGATTCCGGAAATGTTACAGCCCAATATCGATAAACTGAAAAATGTATATCTGGACATTATTAACACAGAGGAGTTTCAGAAAGAATATTTGGAATTATTAAAGGATTACGTTGGGCGTCCCACACCTTTGTATTATGCCAAGCGACTTTCAGAAAAATACAATACCCATGTATATTTAAAGCGTGAGGATTTAAACCATACCGGAGCGCATAAAATAAACAATACCATTGGGCAGATATTGGTAGCGCGTAAGATGGGCAAAAAAAGGATTATTGCCGAAACAGGTGCCGGTCAGCATGGTGTGGCCACAGCTACTGTATGTGCTTTGATGGGTTTAAAATGTGTGGTTTATATGGGGGCACTCGATATTGAGCGTCAGGCGCCCAATGTGGCACGGATGAAGATGTTGGGTGCCGAAGTCAAAGCCGCCACCTCGGGCAATCAAACCCTTAAAGATGCCACTAACGAGGCACTTCGCGATTGGATATGTAATCCCGAGGATACTTTTTATATCATCGGTTCTGTTGTGGGGCCACATCCTTATCCCGATATGGTTGCGCGCTTTCAGAGCATCATCAGCAAGGAGATAAAGGAGCAGTTCAAAGAAAGAACAGGTAGCGAATATCCCGATTATGTGGTGGCTTGTGTGGGTGGCGGAAGCAATGCTGCGGGTACTTTTTATCATTTTTTAGATGATGAGCAGGTTAGGCTGGTAGCTGTTGAAGCTTCGGGTTTGGGAATTCATTCGGGCGAAACAGCGGCCACCATTGCCATGGGCGATGTGGGTATCATCCATGGCAGCAAGACTTTTTTAATGCAGGACGATGATGGGCAAATCGTTGAGCCTTATTCCATTTCGGCAGGTCTGGATTATCCCGGTATTGGTCCGCAACATGCGCATTTAAAGGATACGAATAGAGCCATCTTTTTAGACGCCACCGACCAGGAAGCCTTAGATTTTGCTTTGGAAATAACTCGTTTGGAGGGTATCATCCCGGCCTTGGAATCGGCACATGCTTTTGTGGCGCTCACAAAATTAAATATTGCTCCCAATCAATCGGTGGTCATCACCATGTCAGGGCGGGGCGATAAGGATATGAGTACTTACATGAAACGTTTTAACCTGTAAAGTAATGGAGCTTAGTGCCACCTTATCGTTTTTGGGCGCAGCCATACTGCTCACTTTGATGCCGGGGCCCGATAATATATTTGTGCTTACCGAAAGCCTTACCAAAGGCCAGCGCAACGGTATTGCCATTTCGATAGGGCTTTGTAGCGGTGTTTTGATACATACCATTGCAGCGGCTACGGGAGTTTCCATCATCATCCAAAAATCGGCCATGGCTTTTTCCATTGTTAAATATTTGGGTGCTGCCTACCTGTTTTATATGGCCTATCAAGCCTACAACGAAAAGCGTTCTGAAGTTGTGGTGAAAG
>JAGXIO010000040.1 GCA_024635555.1 Saccharicrinis sp. | reverse complement strand
GATGAAGAAGCTTTAAAAATGGTAGGGTGACACAGAAGGCCACCCTACGCAGGATAGTATTGGAAATACTTCCTTAAAAATATTAACAAAATTAATAAAAATAAGATTCTAATTTGGATTTGGACATAGAATCTTGATACTTGTATCTTGGTACTAATTTTAAACCTATGCAATACAGAAATACACTCAAGAGCACGGATGTGGCTCATTTAAAAGAAATATTGACATCCACAGGATTTTTTTACGATTCGGAAGTTGATATTGTAGAAGAACTTTCCACAGAAAATTTAGAGAAAGGGGCGGACGAAAGTGGTTATATCTTTAACGTGGCGGAGGAAGATGGCAGGCCAGTGGCTTTTACCTGTTACGGACCAATTCCCGGAACACAAAGCAGTTTTGATTTGTATTGGATTGTGGTACATTCATCGCTGCGGGGTAAAGGCATAGGCAAAGTGCTGATGCAAATGGCGCAGGAAGATATTAAAAAAAGAGGAGGTGATAGTATTTGGGTCGAAACATCCTCGCGCCCTCTTTATTCTCCAACGCAACATTTTTACTTATCCATAGGCTGTATTAAAGTGGCAGAATTACCCGATTTTTATGGCACAAACGATAATAAAATTATCTATCGGGTAAAGGCATAGTAACACAGATATAAGTATTGATTGCCGTTGGCTTCAGCCAACGGATAATATTGAACAGCTAACGGCTTTAGCCGCATTTATTTGTATAAAAAAGACTGGCTCTCCTTTCTATGGTAGGGGGCTGGGATGAATTAAAATCAAAATCCTTGCACAATAAATTTGTAGGGGACTAATGCAATGCAAATCAACTATTATTCGATTTAGTAGCAAAAAAATATACACACTCAAATGTTCCGTCCCATACGGGACTGTATTTCCCTTCTACTGCTGGTTCTACCCATGTTATGTGCCTAACGCCACAGGGGGGATTAGATCGACACCGCATAATATGTAACGGTTTGGCGAGGTATCGGCAAGGCTTTTGATGATGAAAAACCTTGTCTATATAATCCCAGAGGGATTTGATATGGGTAGAAAATATGCATTTGCACGTATTCCGTCCCGTAGGGACGGTATATCTGATTCTAAAATATCTACCCCTATAATGTTGTACCTGCGGCACAATACCACTACATATATGTCTTTCCCCTACGATGGGTTGCTAAACAAATCATAGGCTAAATTTACCTGTTCTGGCTTGCCCAGCACATAAACAATATCATTGGCTTTAAACACCATATCAGGTCCGGGGTGTTCAATAATAATTGTATCCCTTTTTATGGCCACCAGGGTAACCCCTGTTTTGCTTCGTAATTGTGATTTCAGCAGCGATTTTCCGTCAGCTTCCGAATCGGGTTCGACTTTTATGGCCGAAATACTCATGTTGCGTAGCTCATAAAATACGGTGGGCGGGTTAATAATGTCTTTCTCCGAAAATTTGCCCAAATTCAAATTCCGAATATGCGTTAATATCCGGCTCACTTCTTTTTGTGGATACGATTTCTTTACCAATACCCTATTAAATAAATCGATGGCAATTTCTAATTTTTCGGGTAAGATTTGATCGGCGCCCATTTCGTACAGTGGTTCCAGGTTATCGATGTTTCTTGCCCTTACAATGATATAGGCATCTGCATTTAAACGTCGTACTTTTTCGACTATGGCCATGGTGGGTATGAGGCTGCTTACCGAAACGATGACTATCTCGGCTTTTTCTACGTGGGCCTTTAGCAATATGGGTTCATTTATAGCGTCACCATACACCGTCAAGTCTCCGCTCCGGAGTTTTTCCTTAGCAACCATCGGATCAAAAACTATAGAAACCTGCTGCAGGTTGTTTAATTTGGCCATTAACGATAGTGTTAAAGCACTTTTGTCGGTACCAATAATTACTAGGTGATTTTTTATATCGGGGATATCAACTTCTATTAAGGGAAACATCCCGTTTACCAAAAGTTTTGGCAGTGGCAACTTTAATAAAAGATTGGCAAAAGACATTGAATAACGCATCAAAAATGGAGTTAGTGCCATCGTTATCACCGCTACAGCCAAAAACAACTGATAGTAGTAATCGCTAATAACAGCATTGCTCTGCCCAATTTTGGCAAGGATAAACGAAAACTCCCCTACCTGACTTAGAGCCAAACCAACCATCACGGTTCCTCGGAAAGTATGGCCTAATATAAAACCCGTTCCGCCAGCTATAATGGTTTTAACTACGATTACCAACACTACGCTAAAAATAACCAACTGATAATTGTCGAGCACAAAATTTAAATCGAGTAACATGCCTATCGACACAAAGAAAAAACTGGTGAAGATGTCTTTAAACGAAACAAGGTTCGAAAAAGCATTGTGGCTGTACTGTGAGTTGGATATCATTAAACCGGCCAAAAAAGCCCCAAAGGCCAGCGACATGCCCAACTGGTAGGTAAGCAATGCGATGGTTAGGCAGATGAGAAGGATACTCATCATAAAAAGTTCCTGATTTTTAGTTTTTGCAATGGAGTGCAACAGCATGGGCAGTAGCCACTTGCTGCCAACATAAACAAAACCAATGATAAAAGCAGCTTTTAACGATAGGGTCAAGATTTCCTGAGTAACATCTATATTTTCTTTGCCGAGCAAATTGGCAAAGAGCAGCAGTGGTACCAATAAAATATCCTGAAAGATGAGGATGCCTAATGTAGTACGCCCATAGTTTGAGGTAAGCTCTGATCGTTCCTGCAAAAGCTTGAGTACAATGGCTGAGCTGCTTAATGCCGACAAAAATCCAATGAATATACCCGATTGCCAGCTTAGGTCGTAAAAATTGGATGCGAGATAAAACGTACCTGCCGTTAACGACACTTGCAGTAAGCCCCCAAAAAATACCAGCTTCCTGATTTTTAGTAAATGGTTTAGCGAAAATTCCAATCCAATGGTAAACAGTAATAAGATGACACCTATTTCGGCCAATATTTCTATTTCGTGTTTGGCGCTAATCAATGCCAAAAGATGGGGGCCGGCAAGTATTCCGGTCAATAAGTATCCAACAATAGTAGGTATCTTTATTTTGGTAAATATGAAGTTTACCAAGGTGGATAAGGCAAAAATTATTATTATCTGTTTGAGTATAAATAATTCCATAGGGATAGCTTAGTCGAATTCTTTTTTGCAAAATAACGAAAATATAAAGAAGTATTTGTTAGATTTTAAGCTGAAATGGCAAAGACTGTTAAAAAATGCAAGAAAAAATTTAAAAGGCTGTAAAAGTCATTGTACAATCTCTAAAACTGTAATTACTTTAAGCATTACTAATTGCAATAACTCATGAACGAACTGTTTACATTTGGACTTCTTTGTTTCACCTCCTTTTTTACGCTTATTAACCCTTTGGGTTCCTTGCCTGTTTTTATGACTATGACGGCGGAGCTGGAGCAAAGGCAACGTATAAAAACTGCCAAAAAAGCTGTTGTGGTTGCCTTTATTGTAACGCTTACTTTCGCTTTTACCGGACAGCTATTGTTTAAGTTTTTTGGTATTTCTGTTAATAGTTTCCGTATTGTAGGTGGGGTTATCTTTTTTATTATGGGCATGGATATGTTGCAAGCTCGCCTTGGTAAGGTGAAAATAAAAGAATCAGAGATAAAAACGTATGTAGCTGATATATCTATCACTCCGCTGGCCATACCTATGATTTGCGGTCCGGGTGCTATTACCAATGCCATTGTATTAATGGAGGATGCAACTACCCCCGCACTAAAAATAGTACTTATATTAACGATAGGATTAATGATGGGTTTAACCTATCTCATTTATTATAGTGGCTCGCGTATTATCAAGTTTCTGGGCGAAACGGGTAATAACGTGATGATGCGCCTCATGGGTCTAATCCTTATGGTAATTGCTGTGGAGTTCTTTTTTAGCGGATTGAAACCTATGGTGTTGGACATGATGAAATAGCCAGTAGCTGATGGCTGATAGCTAATAGCCATCAGCCAATAGCCAATAGCCATCAGCCAATAGCCATCAGCTATCGTAACTTCTCCGTTACAAAAATCTTTGCCATTTCAATGGCTGCATCCAAACCATCCGCATTTTTGCCACCAGCAGTTGCATAAAACGGTTGACCTCCACCACCTCCTTGTATTTCTTTAGCACAATGACCAATAACCTCCACGGCGTTAATCTTGCCCGATTTGGCCAAATCATCGGATATGATGACACTTAACTGTGGTTTTCCGTTGGATACAGCACCCAATACAGCCACAAAATCGCCCATTTCATTCTTTATTTGAAATGCCAAATCCTTTAACTTATCGGCTACTATGGAATTAACCTGGGCTGTAATCATTTGTGTGCCATTTACTTCCACCGCACGGTCTATCAAATTACGCTTTTCGATGCTGATATAATTTTGTTTCATCATATCCAGCTCTTTGCTCAACTGGCTGTTGTCGCTAATGAGTGCTGCTATGTTTTTATCCAAGTTGCCGGATGATTTAAACATATCTCCAAGGCCAAGAAGCAATCTGTGCTGACCTTGAATCAACTCTTCGGCTTTTTGCCCGGTAACGGCTTCTATTCGTCGTATTCCGGACGAGATGGATGCTTCGCTAAGTATCTTAAAAAAGCCTATTTCGCCGGTGTGTTTTACATGGGTACCGCCACAAAGCTCAATGGAATCGCCAAATTTTATGGCACGTACCAAATCGCCATATTTTTCACCAAAAAGCATTAAGGCACCCATATCGTGCGCTTTGGCCACGGGGATGTTGCGCATTTCCTCAATGGCATAATTGGCACGTATGCGTTTGTTCACATATTGTTCTACTTTTTCAATCTCCTCGCGGCTTAACTTCTGAAAGTGTGCAAAATCAAAACGCAAATGATCAGCGTGTACCAGCGAGCCTTTTTGCTCAACATGTGTACCCAACACCTCGCGCAAAGCCTGGTGTAGCAGGTGCGTAGCCGTGTGATTGCTGGCGGTGCTTTGCCTCATCGTTGGGTTTACTACCGCTTTAAATTCACCTTTTATGTTTTGAGGTAATTTTTTGGCGAGGTGTACAATCAGGTTATTTTCTTTTTTAGTATCAATAATCTCCACTTTTTCGCTTCCATTGTCAATATAGCCAGTATCGCCAACCTGTCCGCCACTCTCGGCATAAAAAGGTGTAATATTGAAAACCAACTGGTACAAAGTTTTATTTTTGGCTGTTATCTTACGGTATTTGGTAATGGTAACATCACTTTCAAGGTAGTCGTATCCAATAAATTCTTCTTCCTCGTCTTTAACTAAAATCACCCAATCTTCGGTTTCGATGGCAGTGGCGCTGCGGGCACGATCTTTTTGGGCTTCCATCTCCTTTTCAAATTCCTTACGGTTTACCACCAGGTCGTTTTCTTTAAGTATAAGCTCCGTTAAATCCAGAGGAAAGCCATAGGTGTCGTAAAGCTCAAAGGCCACTTTTCCGTCAACTATTTTGTAGTCGCCAATTTTGGTTTGGTCAATGATTTTATCCAGCATGGATATTCCGGTGGCCAATGTGCGCAAAAATGATTCTTCTTCCTCTTTTATCACTTTGCTAACCAGCTCTTGCTGACTTTTCAGTTCGGGATAGGCATCGCCCATGATGCTTATCAATGAGGGAATTAACTTGTGCATAAACGACTCCCGTTGTTCCAAAAAAGTATAGGCGTATCGTACGGCTCTGCGCAAAATACGGCGAATAACATAACCCGCCTTGTTGTTGGAGGGCAGCTGACCATCGGTAATGGAAAAAGCAATGGTTCGGATGTGGTCGGCAATTACACGCATGGCAATATCGCTGTCCTTACTTTTGCCACGAGGTATGTTAGTGAATTTGGCTATGGCATCAATAATTGGGGCAAATATATCAGTATCGTAGTTCGATTTTTTATTTTGTAGCACTCGGCACAAGCGCTCAAAACCCATTCCTGTATCCACATGCTGGGCAGGCAAAGGTTCCAAATCGCCATTGGCCTTGCGGTTATATTGAATAAAAACCAGATTCCATATTTCAATCACCTCGGGATGGTCGGCGTTTACTAATTCGGCACCGGGCGTTTTGCTCCTTTCTTCGGTGGAGCGAAGGTCGATATGAATTTCGGAACAGGGACCACAAGGACCCATGTCGCCCATCTCCCAAAAATTGTCTTTTCGGTTGCCGTTAATTATTTTTTCTGCGGGTAAAAATTTATTCCAAAGGTTGAAAGCCTCCATATCTTTTTCCAGCTCCATATCTTTGTCGCCCTCAAAAACCGACGCATAAAGTCTGTCTTTATCAATTTTTAATACCTCAGTAAGATATTCCCATGCCCAGTTGATGGCCTCTGTTTTAAAGTAATCGCCAAACGACCAGTTGCCCAACATTTCGAACATGGTATGGTGGTAAGTATCGTGTCCAACTTCTTCTAAATCATTGTGCTTACCCGAAACTCGGAGGCATTTTTGAGCATTGGCCACGCGCAGGGAAGTAGGTTTACTATTACCCAAAAATATAGCTTTGAACTGGTTCATGCCCGCATTGGTAAACATGAGGGTAGGATCATTCTTAACTACCATGGGGGCGGAGGGTACTATTTGGTGTTGTTTTGATTCAAAAAATGTCCAAAAACTTTTTCTTACGTCCGAAGCATTCATATTAATTGCTATTAATGTTTTATTTTTTACTGATTTTGCGCTAAATTTGGAAGTTGCAAAGGTAGATTATTTCCCTAATTTTGCAGATAGTATCAAAAAAAATCCTTGAAGAGAAATATTACTTTTTTTTAAATGGTAAAAGTTAAATTTAAATACAACCCGGATACTTTAAGTTACGATAAAATTGAAAAGGGTATTAAGTTTTACCTGTCGCGTATTTTGTTTTACTTTTTTTTTGGCGGCGTGTTGGGTCTGGTGTACTTTTTTGCATACTCCTATTTATTAGATAGCCCCAAGGAGCTTAGGTTGATACGCGAAAATGCACGATTGACCACCCAATTTGAAATCATGAGTCAACGCTTGGATCAAACAGTAAAAGTGCTTGACGACATACAACGGCGCGACGAAAATATTTATCGTGTTATCTTTCAGGCCGATTCCATACCAAACTCCATCCGAAAAGCAGGCTTTGGCGGCGTAAACAGATACGAGCCATTGCAGGATTTAGATAATGCGGAGCTTGTGATAGCAACTGCTAAAAAGCTGGATGTTATCATGAAACAGGCCTATGTTCAGTCAAAATCGTTTGATGATATTGTTGAAATGGCAAAGAATAATGAGGAGATGATTATGAGTACTCCCGCCATCATGCCTATTTCGAATAAAGACTTAAAACGAACCGCATCTGGTTGGGGTTATCGGATACATCCTATTTATAAAACGCGTCGTTTCCATTCGGGCATGGACTTTACCGCACCAATAGGAACCGAAATCTATGCTACTGGTAACGGAACAATATCGAAACTTACACGTGAAAATACGGGCTACGGAAATAGAATAGAAATTGATCATGGTTTTGGTTTTACCACGCTGTATGGACATATGTTGGATTTTAATGTTACACTTGGGCAAAAAGTTAAGCGGGGCGAAGTAATTGGTTTTGTGGGTAATACCGGCACTTCTACTGCGCCCCACGTACATTACGAAGTGCATGTGAAAAACAACAAGGTAAACCCATCCCTTTATTATTTTAACGATCTCTCGGCCGAAGAATACGAAGAAATGATAGAAATATCATCCAACTCCAATCAAACATTCGATTAAATAAATGATTACAAATAGGATGAGGGCTAAATGATTGGTTAAATAGAATCATTTTAAATTAGCACAAAACCACTTAAAAGACGATATTTTGTAACATTCGTTACTAAACTTTACAATTGAAATAACTATTTTTAACATGTTAATTCAATTGTACCTACTATGTTAAAACGCTTTATTCCACCTCCTCGCTGGCAATTTCCGGTAATGATTATTATAGCCATATTTGTAGGTTTGGCACTTTTTACCCTTAAGGTATCCAATGCGCCATCGTACTTATCGGATAGGCCGGAAACTTGCGTTAACTGCCACATCATGGCTCCCCAGTATGCCACGTGGAAGCATAGTTCGCACCGCGAATGGACCACTTGTAACGACTGCCATGTTCCACAAGATAATGTGTTTAACTCGTATTATTTTAAAGCTAAGGACGGTTTGCGCCATGCTACCGTTTTTACCATGCGAGCCGAGCCCGAAGTTATTTTTATTAAAAGCGAGGGTGCCGAGGTAGTTCATCAAAATTGTATTCGTTGCCATCAACAACAAATAACCGATCCGAAGTTACAAGCAAGCGTTGCTAACTATGCGGCGCATACGCAAGATCGTAAATGTTGGGAATGTCATCGCGAGGTACCCCATGGACGGGTAAATAGTATTAGCAGTACACCCAACGCCCAAGTGCCTTTTCCTGAAAGCCCTGTGCCCAATTGGTTAAAAGAATTTACGAAATAAATACATAAAAGAAATATACCTTAAATTATACACCTATGAAAATGTTTGAAAAACGCCCTTGGTTGGCATGGCTCATGTTTTTTGCTACGGTAATCGTTGTGTTTCTATTGGGGCTATTGGCCTCATCTATCGTGGAGCGCCGTGCCGAGGCTGTTTACGTAAATGTTCCGAAAACACAACTATCGGAATTTGAACCCCGTAATGAGGTGTGGGGCGAAAATTATCCCCGTGAGTTTCAATCGTACTATCAAACCGCAGATACCACTTTTGCCAGTAAGTATAACGGTAATGCCACTATCGATATGTTAGAGGTGGATCCTCGATTAGTGGTGTTATGGGCAGGTTATGGTTTCTCAAAAGATTATAATCAGGGACGTGGTCATTACTACGCCATTACCGATGTGGTTAATACACTTAGAACTGGTGCCCCCAAAAATGAAAATGACGGCCCTATGCCATCCACCTGTTGGACTTGCAAAGGCCCCGATGTTCCTCGCTTGATGAACGAGCGCGGAGTAGAGGAGTTTTATAAGGGCACATGGGCCAGTCTAGGTGCCGAAGTGGTCAACCCCATAGGCTGTGCCGACTGCCACGATCCTAAAACCATGAACCTAAGAATTACCCGTCCGGCTTTGATCGAAGCTTTCGAGCGTCAGGGTAAGGATATCACCAAAGCTTCGCATCAGGAAATGCGCACCTTGGTGTGTGCCCAATGCCATGTGGAATATTATTTCGACAAGAAAAAAGTGGACGGTGCCAATTACCTTACTTTTCCTTGGGACAAGGGAATGCGTGCCGAAGATATGGAGAAATATTACGATGAGATTGAGTTTTCGGACTGGACGCATCAACTGAGCAAGGCACCAATGCTAAAAGCACAGCATCCCGGATACGAAACTTACATGACGGGCATACATGCCGATAGAGGCGTTTCGTGCGCCGATTGCCATATGCCTTATAAAAGTGAGGGTGGACAAAAGTTTACCGACCATAAAATACAATCGCCACTTAATAACGTGGCCAACTCGTGCCAGGTTTGTCACCGCCAGGAGACTGCCAATCTCATAGCCAATGTGTATGATAGGCAGGATAAGATAATCGGAAACCGCGATAAGTTAGAGGAGTTGCTTGTTCGAGCGCATGTAGAAGCCCAAAAAGCATGGGAAGTAGGTGCAAGCGAAATCCAGATGAAAGATATTTTAATGGGAATCAGACATGCACAATGGCGTTGGGATTATGCCGCAGCAAGTCATGGCGCATCTTTCCATTCGCCCATAGAAATTGGTCGTGTAATTGGTACCGGAATTGATATTGCCCAAGAAACACGGATTAAACTGGCGAGGCTTTTGGCTCAATTGGGTTATAACGAAGAAGTGCCTTATCCCGACATCGAAACCAAAGCCAAAGCACAAAAATTTGTAGGTTTAGATATGGAGGAATTGAATTCAGAAAAACAGACGTTTAAAGAAAATGTGCTACCCAAGTGGATTGAAGAAGCTCAAGCACGCGAAAAATCGTAATCTAATTTAAAATTATCGATGATTTAAAATATATTGGCAACGGTTATCATCAGCTTTAACCGTTGCCTTTTATGAACCTAAAAATTTATAAATCTACCTACCCAATGACCCATCGACCTAACAACCTATCGATCTAACTAATTAAAATCCATCTATCATGAAAAAAAATAGCTGCAATCGAATATTAAAATCACTTCTATTAATCGTTGCGCTTGGTTTTGCTTTGCCCGGTATGTTAATGGCACAATTTACCATGAGTGGCGAAATTCGCCCCAGGGTAGAGCTAAATAGAGGATATTCATCATTAGCCTTTGACGAACAAGATGCATCAGTTATATCCAGTCAGCGCACCCGCATAAACGGTATGTTTACCAATGAATATGTGCTTACTAAGGTGGTTCTGCAAGATGTTAGACAGTGGGGAAATCAGCCACAATTGGTTAAAAATGAAGATAAATCTATTTCGGTACATGAAGCCTGGGCTGAGGTACTTTTTAATGATAAAATTAGTTTACGAGCCGGACGCCAAGAGCTTATTTACGATGATCATCGTATTTTTGGTAATGTGGGTTGGGCACAGCAGGCACGCTCGCACGATTTGACCCTGTTTAAATACAAGGGAGAATGGAATATTCATGCCGGGTTTGCCTTTCATCAAAATGACGAGCTTACAAATTCCTACTACAAGGGACCGGATGCCTATAAATCATTGCAGTTTTTATGGGCACATCAGGAGTGGGAAGCCACAAAATTAAGTCTGCTGTTTTTAAACAACGGTATTGCATTTCCTTTAAATCCGGGAACTGGTGTAGAACAAAAAACCAAATACAGCCAAACTGTAGGCGGTAGGTTTTCTACCGGACTTAATGCCATTGATATAGCGGCAAATGCTTATTTGCAGGTTGGCAAAGATGGTGGTAACCGCGATTTGAGTGCCTATAATATTTTACTCGAAGCATCGGGTAAGTTGTCTCCAGAAACAGGCATCACCGGAGGATTTGAAGTTTTGTCGGGAACGGGTTATGATGAGGATTTAGACAAGAATAAATCGTTTACGCCCTTTTACGGAACCAATCACAAGTTCAACGGATTCATGGATTATTTTTATGTGGGCAACCATATCAACTCAGTGGGTTTAACCGATATTTATGCCAAGGTAAGTCATAAAATGGACAAACTAACCTTTGGTGGGCATATCCATTACTTTGCTGCTGCTGCTGATGTCACGCCAGATGCTGGCAAAAGTTTGGGTACGGAGGTTGACCTGTCGTTGGGATGGGCTTTTAAACCTATGGTGCGCTTCGACTTTGGCTGGTCAACCCTATTTGCCACCGAAAACTTGCAGATGATAAAAGGTGGCGACCACAATGCTTTTCAGCAATGGGGATACGTGATGTTAACTGTTACGCCGGATTTTATAAAGTAGCGGTAAAAATTACTTTTTATAATTACCAAAAAATGAATTTTAATCATTTATTTTGTAATTGTTGTTTCATACACTATTCGATGGGTATTGCAATCTGAGTCCGCTAGATGTTCTAAATAAATTGATTTTTAAAATTGAAGTTCAATATTTAATTAAAAATAGATGAGAAAAATTATAGTATTTATACTTAGCCTTTTTTTTGTTGCAGGTATTAATGCACAAGAGAAAAAGGCCTTTACTTCGTTTAAAAACGAAGTAGGCATACATGCAGGATTTACATCCGGAGTTGGTTTTTCTTATCGAAAATGGTATGATAAAATAGGCTTTCAATTAACCGGTGTGCCTGTAAAAACGGACGAAACAACATTATACAATGGAGCCGTTACGTTTTTATATACATTTAAGGAAAAGAGTTATTTTAGGTTTTATGGATATGTGGGAAATAATATAGTACATTTTAAAGGAACACAAAGTTCGCATGAATCCTATTTTCCTGATTTGTTTGGTATTGATGATTATAATTATGATGATCCTGATTTTTATAGCAGAAGTAAGGAATTCACACATTATAATATTGGAGTTGGTCCGGGCGTGTCTTTTGGCAAGGAAGTAGCATTTAACCTTATGGTGGGTTATGGTTTTTATGATGTGTTTGGGAGTTTTAATATGTATCCCTCTGCCGAAATTGGACTTTATTACAGATTTAATAAAAAGGTGGAATAATTTATTGCAGCTGTATAAATCATTTATTCAATAAATTTGTCATTCCTAACTATTGGAACTTTTTCAGTTTGAAAGATACCTAGGTATAATATTGCCTAGAATTTAACAAATTTTCTTAGGTCTATTCGAATGAGAATATTAGCTTAAATATTTGGCACAAAAAATGGAGATAATGAAAACCAGAAGGGAGTTCTTCCTTTTCTTTAAAAAATTGCAATAATTTTAATTAAATTAAAACACATGAAAAAAAATATTTTAATTGTATTTATTTTTTGCTCCTTTTCCCCACTCTTTTCCCAGCAGGAAAGTGAGCCGATTTATGATTATAAAAACGAGTTTGGTATAAATGTTGGCGCTACAAGCGGACTTGGATTATCTTACAGGCATTGGTTCGGAAACGCAGGTGTTCAAATAACTGCTCTTCCTGTGAAAACAGATGACTATGCTTTGGTGAGTGGTGGCCTTTCGCTGTTATACTCATTCCATACCGCAAAATATTTTAGGTTTTATGGCTATTTCGGGAACCACTATATCTACACAAAATCGAAGGAGAACTATTTCTTTTCTGATTCAGATAAGTTTACAGAAGATACACGTTATAATATAGGTATAGGACCGGGTTTTGCGTTGGGTAAAATCGTTAGGTTTAATATTCAATTTGGGTATGGGTTTTATGATGTTTTGGGTAAACAAAATCTAATGCCGACTGGTGAAATGGGTTTGTATTACAACTTCTAAAAAGTATAAAAATTTAGTGAGAGTTATTTTGTATTCTATACTTTTTCATAGATATATTAACCAGTTTACTAAGAAAATGTTGATAGTATGAGTTGCGAATTATATACGCTTGCGAATAATACACAGTGTGTGCAATGTAACTATTAGAATCGGTTATGAAAAATGCGTAAGGTATTAAAAGTCAATTTGCTTAATTTCTGATTCATCGTTTTATGCAACCTATTTTTATGAGTTTGCAATAAACCGTAATTAGCTTATTAGGTATGTCTTTTCTGTACTGTCTAATACTCATTGTATGGGTAAAGCACTCTAAAATTAGTCCTATCAAGTGAAGATCACGAATTGCGAGCAAGCCACCAATTCCTCTAAAATCATGCATGACGACGACAATCATGTCGATCGGAAAAACTTTCGATAAGCCTAAAATTGGTAGAAACGGTTTTCTATCTGGAATTATTTTCTAATCAAAATACTAAACTCCTGATATCAAAACCAATATAACTAATCTGCCTGCACATTACAATTGAGGCAGGCCAGGGCGTAGGCATCGTACTCGTCGTAGGCCGGGCCTGGCTTTCCGTTAACCGTTATTATTCGGTCGATGCGGGCTTTATCGCCTGAGTCAAAAATTAAATATTGGGCATGAGCCTCCCGGGTTACTACGCCAGTTATTTTTCCTTTTGCTTCTTCTACTTTCGTTCCATTTCCAAAATAGAATACTTTGCTCAATTCTTTTTCCTTTTCCCTTGCGAACATCTCGTAATATTCAGGATGAATAGGGCTAAAAACAGTTGATGTCATCTAATTTTTTTTTAGTTCTTATATTATTAGGCATAAGTTACAACATAAGTTGTAACAAATAAAGATATTTAACTCTTTTATTTGTGGTATTAGTAGTAAGAATCTATAATGATATTGAATGAATAATGGTTATATTTGAAGGGAAATGAAACAAAAGAATATTACCGACCATGCCTAAAGCTAAAAAATTCGGGACTTTTGGGGGTGTATTTACACCATCCATTCTTACCATCCTGGGTGTTATCATGTATCTGCGCTTTCCCACCATACTTGGGCAGGCAGGTTTGATTAATACTATCGGAATCATTGTTATTGCTCATATTATTTCCATCACTACCAGTTTAAGTGTGGCGTCGCTCTCAACTGATAAGCCGGTTCAAAGCGGCGGTACTTATTTCATGATATCGCGAAGCCTTGGATTGCCCATTGGCGGAACGCTTGGATTGGCCCTATTCGCTGGTTTATCATTTAGTGTCAGTTTATATTTAATAGGTTTTTCCGAAAGTTTTTTGCAGTACTGGGGTATAGCGCATAGCATTAACGCCATACGGATTACAGGTACCATTGTGTTGATAATTGTTACCACTATTACGTTTATTAGTACCTCGCTGGCGATAAAGTCGCAGTACTTTATCATGGCAGCAATTTTTTTGTCATTTCTTTCCATCATATTTGGCAAACACGATTTTGCACCCACCGAAATAAACCTGGCACCGCTGGCAACATCTGCGCCTTTTATGGTACTTTTTGGTATCTTCTTTCCCGCCGTTACAGGTTTTGAGGCAGGAGTGGCCATGTCCGGCGACCTTAAAAACCCTAATAAATCACTTCCCCTTGGCGCTATTATGGCCGTGGGCGTAGGTCTTGTAGTGTATCTGTTTTTCGCATTTTTTTATGCATTTACGGTTGACGCCCAGGCCTTATATAGCGATCCGGAAATATTATTTAAAATATCCTTGCTACCGGCTTTGGTTCTCATAGGTATATGGGGCGCCACGATATCCTCGGCATTGGGTAGTATTTTGGGAGCACCCCGGATATTACAGGCCATTGCCATGGATAAAATAGCCCCTAAGATTTTTGCCAAAGGAACAGGGAAATCCAATGAACCACGCAACGCCTTATTATTGGCATTTGTGATTGCAGAAATAGGGATCTTGATTGGTGAACTGGATTTGATAGCACGCATCGTATCCATGTTTTTTATCACCACCTATGCGTTTTTAAATTTAGCATCGGCCATCGAGGGTTGGTCTAGTTCCGATTTTCGTCCTGCCTTTAAAGTGCACCGTTTTGTGAGTGTTTTGGGGACTATATCTGCCTTTTTTGTGATGATTTTACTCGACTTCCTGGCACTTGCCGGAGCCACTGTGGTGCTGGGTATTATTTACTTTTATCTGCAACGCAAAGAGCTTATCCTGGAAAGTGGCGACGCTTGGAGCAGCTTTTGGACTAGCCTGGCTAAAAGAGCATTGCTTAAGTTAAGTGTGCAAAAAACCGACAGGCGCAACTGGCGACCAAACATCATCTTGTTCAGTGGAGGCCAAAAAACCAGGCCTCATTTGGTTGAGATGGGATTGGCATTGACTGGTAAGTTGGGAGCCCTTACAGATTTTAATCTTTCGTTGGGACAGACTGGCACCTATGCAACAAAACGAATTGAACACGGAAAAAAGAATAATAAAACAAATTACTTTATTCGCGATTTAGCTTGTGATACATTGCAAAGCGGAATAAAAACGGTGACCAATATATATGGATTTAGTGGTTTTGAGCCTAACTCAGTGCTAATGGGTTGGAGCAGGGAAGCAACAAATACCGATTTTTTAGTAAATGTTTTAAAAGACCTAAAAAGTAAAAACTTGAATGCCGTATTTCTGGATTATCGTGCCAACGTTGGTTTTGGTAAAAAGGAAGCTATTGATATATGGTGGAATGGTAAAGGGCGACATCTGAGTTTTTCGTTAAATTTATTACGGTTTCTATTGGCTGATGCGAGCTGGCGCGATGCAAAGATCCGAATAATGATTATTAACAGCGACACTTCCCTTAGTGATAGTATATATCGCAACACCAATGCTATATTGGACGAAAAAAGGATAAAAGCCGAGGTGAGGGTGTTAAACGACGATTTTGGCTCACGCACCAAAGAAGATATTTTTAATTCGGAATCGGTAAATGCCGATTTGGTGCTGTTGGGTTTGTCACAGCGCAATACGGCATTCACAAGTGAATATGTTAAGCAGATAAACAATATTTCTTCGCTGCCTGCGAGCTTGCTCATACTAAGCCCGTCATCGGAGTTTGAGGAAATAAACCTAATTGCCAGCCAGCGTACCAAAATCCAATTAGAGCCTGCGGAAAAAACCGTTGAGCTGCCTGATTTACCGGATATTTTAAACAAAGTGGTGAAAGTAAAAATGGAGCAGCTCGATGAAAAATTGCACTCCATTGGTGTAGGTTTTATGGATAACACCCTATTAACATCGGTAAATAATTTGATGTTGATCAATACACAGCTTCAGGATTTTGCCGAACAAAACAAAGTTACCGTGGAAAGGGAATTAAGGGAAGTTGAGAGCCATGAAATACAAAAGACCGTTGTGCGCAATCATCAGTCTTTTTTGCGCAATGCAACGGGAATTATTGAAAAATCAAACAAGGTGTTGATTAACGAAGCAAAGGAGAATTTGAGTCATGGCATATCCGAGATGCTTTCGCGTTTTGGCAATTTCGCTTATGAGTCGGCTGATACTATACATATACCTTATTTAGACGATGCTAAAAATAAAGAAAAAACACATGGTTATCCCTATCAAAAGGCAGTATCATTTTATCTGAACCAACAGGTGTTGCCAGCTATCCTTCGTCAGTTGGAAGAAATGGAGGAGGTATCCGCATTCTTACTTACCGAATTACGAAACCTCATTTTAGGAATAAATGATGCGTATGAAAAAATATTGTTGTCATCGGTAGATCAAAAAAGCTTGCTTTTTGCCGAGTATTCAAAATACCTCCAAGGTTTTGAAACCATTGAGAATCGCTTAAATCAATTTAAGGAGCAAGCGAAAGGAGTCATTATGGATGCAATACGCCAGTTGGTTATAGCAATGGCAAGCGACTTGGAATCGGCCGATACGCTTCTAAAATCAAAGCGTAAGTTAAAAGGTGATAAGGATTTGTCAACAGAAGGGTTGAATGAGTTTTCGGATAACTGGGCAGTAGGTATGTTGTTGTTGAATAATACCTTTTTCCTGGATTTGTTGGTTCTGTCGCGTAAAAATATATTCAAAAATGTTATTCAAAAAGGCAACTTACGGATTAATACCTTAATTACCAGTACATTTTTGTCAGCTATGGATAAGCTTATGGAGTATATGAATGCGGATGTAGATGTTGCATCTTCGGGTTCAGTACCTAAGCCATTAGCAATAAAAGATGATATGGATATCTTACCAATTTATAACGAGACCTACCTAAAAGCAACCGAAATTTTAGATGATTTTCCGGAAGAGTTGGATATAGCTGAATTGAGGACGCAAAATTCGGAAAAGCTTAGATTTGGCGATTTTATTCCCGTAACCACCAATTTACAAAAAACGGCCAATTATTATGTGGATGTTTTGTTCCATGAACCTTTATATCGAGAAATAGAGCATTTTGAAGGCGTTGTAAAAAAAGCGCTTGTAAATTGTAAAGAAGCCAACAGTATGTGGCTTTTTAACCTCAATAACCTAAAGGAAGCAGGGGTTGAAGAGAACGGTAAAAAAAGGTTCGACAAGGATTTGAATAAAAAGCTGGCTATTCAGGTTCAGGAGGAAAAGGAAAAAGTAGAAACGGCAATGGGTCGTATAAATCATTATTCTATGGTTTATCTTCACGACGCATTTTCAAAGCTGTTTTATCATTCCATACTTCAAACGGAGCGTGATATTTATGCCCAAAAAAGAGAACATAAAGGAAGGAAAATCAATATTTTACTAGGTCGACGTATAGATGCTGTAAAGAGCACTTTTAACACCTTAGTGATTCGCGTGGTGAACAGCACCAGTAAGGGATTGATTCTTTCTAAAAGATATCTATCGGAACCGCTAGAAAATAAAGCGCAGACAAAACAAGTACTCGATTTGGTGGATAAGTTGCTGCCAGAGCGTAAGGTTTATAATTCGGTTCCTGTATTTTATCGAAACCTGATGAGCAGTACTTCAAAGATCAATGAGGAGTTGATGGTTCCGCGAACTGAAGAAATGAAAATCATTAGAGAGGCACTCAAAAGACATAAAACAGGGCTGGGAGGGGCTGTGATTGTTAAGGGAGTTCATGGCGCCGGAAAAACGGTGTTGAGCAGATATGCAGCTTCTCATCTCTTTAAAAAAAGCAATGTTTTTTGGATAGATGCCACGGAAAATGGCTCGACTAATCCGGATGATTTATTGGCTGAATTTAGAAAACAAGCTGGGGGATTTGGCGATTTTACTTCAGTACTGAATAACATGCCATACGAAAGCGTAGTGGTTTTAAACGACCTTGAGCTTTGGTGGGAAAGAAGAGACGGAGGAGGAGAAGTGATAAATAAAGTGTTGGAGCTGATTAGGATGTATGGTAGCAAAGTGTTTTTCATACTTAACTGCAATGTGCATGCTTTCAATCTTTTAAGTCGGCTATTTCCGCTTGAGGATAACTGTTTGGCTATTGTCTATTGTCAACCTTTTACCTCAAACCAACTGCAGCAATTGATTATGAGCCGGCATAAGTCGAGTAACCTGTCCCTTATTTATAAGGGTAAAACAGAGGAGAGTATTCCTCAGTTAAGTTATTCTATGCTTTTTAATAGCTACTTTAATATCTCGCAAGGTATTCCGGGTATTGCACTAAATACCTGGAAAGCAAATATTATAGAAGCCAAGCAGGAGGTCTTACGCATTAAAAAGCCAAACAAGCCGGGCTTTGAAATACTTTATCACTTGCAACATGATTGGCTGGTGATTATTGCACTTTTTATTCAACATAAAAAAATGGATGTCGAGAAGCTGATGAGGGTCACAGGTTTCGAAAAGGAAATGTGCGAAAACTATTTAATGAAGTTTAAAAATGCAGGGCTCATTGTTAATAATAAAGACCACCTGTTTTCCATTGGACGTAACATCGAACCCTTGTTGGTGGAAGTATGCAAACAGAAAGGTATAATTTAAATTGAATACCATGATACCAAAAATAATAATAGTCGCACTCATCATTTTTCTGTCGTTCAGGCTGGTGTTTTTTATAAAAAACAGAGTGATAATTCCTTTAAAAGTAAAAGCTCATTTGGCTTATATTCTGCCCATTGGCGAATTATTTATATGGTTAGGGTTTCTGATTTGGACATTCCGGCTCATTTACCAGTCGCAAAACCATTTCACCCTAATTGCAGTAGGTGTTGTGCTGCTGGTGCTTAGCATACCCCAGTATGTTTTACTAACGGACTTTATTGTAGGCAATGTTTTAAAGATGCAGAATAAAGTGAATGAGGGCGTTTTTATCGAAATAGATGAAATAAAGGGACGCATTAAAAGAGCGGGTTATTTAAGATTAGACATTGAAGATAATCGGGGCAATATCAACTCCATACCTTATAATAATATCCGTTCTAAAATAATATCGCGTTCGGGCTCTAATCCTAATTTGACCAAAGTGGTGCTTCGTTTCACATTTCCTGATACCACTAAGATAAATTATATATCACCTATCCTGAAACAACAAGTACTAAACACGCCCTGGACTGCCGTTTCGCAAGCTCCCATTATTGAAAAGACCAAAACTGAAAATGGAAGATTAATCGTAGAGGTAGGTGTATACACTATGGACAAATTGTATGGCGAGAACATCAAAAACAGCGTGGATAAACTTTGGGCAACTGGAGAGTGAAAATTCTTGTTATTTGGGTTAAAATCATCCAAGATCTGATACAATTACAATAAAGCAAGGATATTGGAAAACACGTAGCTGGAAAGACTGGTTAGCCATTTTTAACTGCCTTTTCCAAGGTGGATTGTACAAATTGATTCAGGTTCATGTTGTTTTTTACAGCTTCCATAAAAACCTCACGATGTAATTCTGGATTAATACGCACATTAAAAGAACCTTTGAATGATTTATAAGGCTCTTTCTTTACTTCTTTACAAAGAGAAATGTAATCTTCTACGGCTTCATTAAAAGCTTCTTTAATTTCTTTTATACTGTTGCCTTCAAATGTTACCAGGTCGGTAATACCTTCTATTTTTCCATATAAAATATTATCATCTTCTATATAATTGAAAGAGCCAATAAATCCATTGCATTTTAGTGTGTTCATGTTATATTAGATTATTTTGTTTTAAATGAATTATCACATCTTTTAAAGTAGCTTTTTTAACAATATTCTTAGGATGTGGTTTATGAATCCGAATAATGCTTTGTTCTGCAATAAAAGCCACTCTTGGACCTGATGTTTTGCCCTTGTGTGTATTTGAATATCCTAATCCTTCAAGAACAGATTTTAACTCATCAAAAGTAAAATCACTTGGCAAATCCAACATTCGTTTTAATAATTTTTCCTTTCTACTCATGCCGGCTGTCAGTATTCATCGACACAAATGTTACTAAATTGTAGTTACAGACAAAGTGTACGTCTAATTATTTCTTCACCTACATTAATAGAGTTTGAATCAAAAATTGGAATTTATAAAACCAAGGTTACCAATATTCTTTAATTGATTTCATAAGGCATCCTTTACTATTCCAATTATTATTTATCTTTGCACCGTTTTTAGTTGTTATTTTTTAAGAAGATAAGCGCAATGGTTAAAATAACCTTACCAGATAACAGTGTAAGAGAGTACGAAGCCGGCATTACCGGTTTGGGTATTGCCCAGAGTATTAGCCCCCGATTGGCAAAAGAAGTGTTGTCGATTTCGGTTAACGGCGAAACGTGGGATCTTACGCGTCCTATACATACAGATGCTTCCATCAAATTGTACAAGTGGGAGGATGAAGAGGGCAAACATGCCTTTTGGCACTCCTCGGCTCACTTGATGGCAGAAGCATTGGAGGCATTGTACCCAGGAATGAAGTTTGGCATAGGTCCCTCCATCGAAAACGGTTTTTATTACGATGTGGATCCCGGCAATGAAGTGGTACTGCGTGATGCGGATTTGCCCAAGATTGAGGCCAAGATGAAAGAATTGGCCAGCAAAAAGAATGATTATGTACGTCGCGAAGTGAGCAAGGCAGAGGCCTTGACCTACTTTAACATGAAAAACGATGAATATAAGCTTGAATTGATTCAGGATTTGGAGGATGGAACGATCACCTTTTATAAGCAAGGCGAATTTACCGACCTTTGCCGTGGGCCCCATTTGCCATCTACCGAAATGATTAAAGCAGTTAAGGTGCTGAGCATTGCTGGTGCCTACTGGCGCGGCGACGAAAAACGCAAACAACTAACCCGTTTGTATGGCATCACTTTCCCTAAGCAAAAAATGCTCGAGGAGTATTTGGTGATGTTAGAAGAAGCACAAAAACGCGACCATCGCAAAATAGGTAAAGAGCTTGAACTGTTTGCTTTTTCGCAGAATGTGGGTCAAGGTTTGCCGCTTTGGTTGCCTAAAGGTGCCAAGCTTCGCGAACTTTTGGAGAACTTTCTGAAAAAGGTACAAGTACAACATGGTTATCAGCAGGTTATAACTCCGCATATTGGTCAAAAGCAGCTGTATGTAACATCGGAGCATTATGCTAAATATGGCAAAGATTCGTTTCAGCCTATCACCACCCCTACCGAGGGCGAGGAATTTTTGCTAAAACCGATGAACTGCCCGCACCACTGCGAAATTTATAAAGTAAAGCCAGTTTCATACAAGGATCTGCCTATCCGCTTGGCCGAGTTTGGCACTGTTTATCGTTATGAGCAGAGTGGCGAGTTGCATGGACTTACTCGTGTGCGTGGTTTTACGCAGGATGATGCACACATTTTTTGTACCCCGGATCAGTTAAAGGATGAGTTCAAAAAGGTAATCGACATTATATTATATATATTTAAGGCATTAGACTTTAATGATTTTATCACCCAAATTTCGTTGCGCGACAAGGAAGACAAGGGAAAATATATAGGAAGCGACGAAAACTGGGAAAAGGCGGAGGCTGCTATTGTGGAGGCCTGTCAGGAGCGAGGCATGGAAACCATTGTGGAATATGGCGAAGCCGCTTTTTATGGCCCTAAGCTCGATTTTATGGTGCGCGACGCCATAGGACGCAAGTGGCAGTTGGGAACTATACAGGTAGATTATAATTTACCCGATCGCTTTGAGTTGGAATATATGGGTAGCGATGGATTAAAGCACCGTCCGGTAATGATACACCGTGCACCTTTTGGTAGCATGGAAAGGTTTGTGGCCGTGCTCATTGAACACACCGCAGGTAAATTCCCACTGTGGTTAACCCCAGAGCAAGTTGTTGTTTTGCCAATCAGTGAAAAATTTAACGATTACGCAAAAAAAGTTTCAAAAGTCCTGAATAATTCCGATATTCGCAGCGTTTTAGATGAGCGCAACGAGAAGATTGGCCGTAAAATACGGGATAACGAGCTCAAACGAATACCTTTTATGCTGATTGTTGGCGAAAACGAAGCTGAAACAAACACCGTTTCCGTTCGTAAACAAGGCGACGGTGACAAAGGTTCCATGACCATAGAAAAATTTGTAGAATTTATTAATGACGAAGTTAAAGAACAACTTTCGGTCATTGAGACTAAGTAATAATAATTAATTAAGGGAGGATCATACTATAGCACTTACTAGAAGAAGATCAAGCGGTCCGCCGCAGAGGGATACGTCAGAGTTTCGTACAAATAACGAAATTAGAATTCCAAAAGTTAGACTAGTTGGCGATAACATAGAAACTCCGGGAGTTTTTTCCACATCTGAAGCCTTAAAAATGGCCGATGCTTTGGAATTAGATTTGGTGGAGATTTCTCCTAAAGCTGAACCTCCGGTATGTAGAATAACGGACTATCAAAAGTTTTTGTACCAACAAAAACGTAAGCAGAAAGAGCTTAAGTCTAAAGCCGTAAAAGTTGTGGTCAAAGAAATTAGGTTTGGTCCTAATACCGACGATCATGATTATAACTTTAAATTGAAACATGCCGAAAAATTTCTTTCGGAAGGAGCCAAAGTAAAAGCCTATGTGTTTTTTAAAGGCCGTTCTATTTTATTTAAGGAGCAAGGAGAGATATTATTATTGCGCTTTGCCCAAGACTTGGAAGAATTTGGAAAGGTTGAACAGCTGCCTAAACTTGAGGGTAAGAGGATGATTATTTTCCTTTCGCCTAAAAAAGGGAAAAAGTAAGCTTCAATTATATAAACATTTTAATACTAGTACAATGCCAAAGATGAAGACGAAATCCAGTGCTAAAAAACGTTTTACGTTAACTGGAAGTGGTAAGATTAAAAGAAAACATGCTTTTAAAAGTCATATTTTAACTAAGAAGACCAAAAAGCAGAAAAGAAATCTTACTTACGCAACTTTAGTTCATCCATCCGACTTGAGTAATGTTAAGTTGATGTTGAATATGAAGTAATAGGGTAGAAGCCTTATTTTAAAAAAATCATTAACCGAATGAAGATAGCCGAAAGACCCATTGTGATGGGCGCTACTCATTCTAAAAACAAACAAAATGCCAAGGTCAGTAAATGCCGTTGCTTCGAGAGCACGGAGAAAAAGAATTTTGAAAGAAACCAGAGGAAACTTTGGACGTAGAAAAAATGTGTGGACGGTAGCTAAAAACACCTATGAAAAGGGTTTACAATATGCTTACCGCGACCGTAAAAGAAAAAAAGGTCAGTTTAGAGCGCTTTGGATTCAAAGGATCAATGCTGCTGCTCGCTTAGAGGGCGTATCTTACTCCAAATTAATGGGTATGATGACCAAACAAAATATCGAGATTAACCGTAAAGTTTTAGCCGATTTAGCAATGAATCATCCTGAGGCTTTTAAAGCTGTTTTAAACAAAGCAATGGCTTAATAAGCGGATTAATTATAGTATAAAGGGCAGAAAGGTTTTTACTTTTCTGCCCTTTTTTTGTTTAGGATATTTATTCTATTTTATCATTTTTGGTAAATAATATCATAAGATTATGATGGAATAATGGATCACGTACAATATTTGGGTCTGAGGGAAAAATTGGTTTATTTTGCTGTTAAATATAGACAGTCAAAATAAATATATCAAAATTGAAAACAGAACTATCCCAGGATCTACTCGCTCTATTTCTACCCCAAGGCATATTT
>JAGXIO010000002.1 GCA_024635555.1 Saccharicrinis sp. | reverse complement strand
AAGTCTTCCTTAATCGCATTTATTTTTAGAGTTCCATTACCCTCTTTTAGAGAGCCATTCCAGATTGCATTTGCTTTGTTTGCTTTCATAATATGTGTTTTTTTATTAATAAATTATCATTTCAAATAGAATATACCAATCTCATACCAAAAGAACTAAGTGTTTTACACCTTATTCGTTGTTGGTAAATACTCTTACTGCCTCCGGTGACAATACCCTAAACGTGAACGACTCAGTAAAAAATAGTTTTACTTTTTCAGAAGTATGACCATCATATCCCATGGATATATCCTGCCCAAGTGTGAACTCAAAATCTCCTCCTCGTTCAGAAACCAGATAAGAATTTGCATTGTTTTGGTTAATAATAATTTGACCTTCTATAATATCCTGTAATTGTTTTAAAATGGGATAGCCTTTGGCAAGATTTATTAACCCCTGCCAATTTTTATCGTTTATCACCAAAGAGTAGGGGCCTTTAACTCCGTCTTTCTTCAGGCTGATTATTTGGGCGCCTATCGTTTGTAGAAATTCATTGGGGTCTTTGGGCAAAGTTATTTTTTTGCCTGATGCACTTTTTTCCAATCCATTTATTTGTCCGTTTTTGAAACCGGTATATATGGCATTATCTTCAAACATGGCAATTTCTTTGGCCGCTTTTTCCAGTGGTTCTAAATTTACATCCTTTGCACCCCTACTCAAATTATCCAACTCCCAAATATCCAGCTCAAATGGCTTTCGTATTTCAAGGAATGGAATTAATTCCCGCAGGCCATAGTTAATGCCTTCTTTTGATTGTTTCTCAGATATAATCAATCTTCCGGTTGATACTCCTCCTTGTTTGAGCCCTCTTGGCCCTTCAATATCAACAAATTGACGTGCCGTGAGATTAATTTTTAATATTTTGGAGGCCTGGTTGGTTATTTCCTTCCAGGCGGCTTCGGTTATAGGTGCTATGGATTTTTTTAAAATATTCATATTAGTCATTTTTTTTAAGTTAGAAGATGGAGATTAGAACTTAGGATTTTTCTTTGTTAAAGAGTTCGGATACTTTGTCCCAATTTACGACCTTCCAAAAGGCATTGATGTACTCTGGCCTTTTGTTTTGATAATTAAGGTAATAGGCATGCTCCCAAACATCCAGGCACAAAATTGGGGTTCCTTTAATTGGAGCAATATCCATTAAGGGGTTATCCTGATTAGGTGAGGATGTAACAACAAGCTCGCCATTATCTTTTTTTACCAACCATGCCCATCCTGATCCAAATTGAGTAGCAGCAGCATTGGAGAATTCCTCTTTAAGTTTATCCAGTGTCCCAAAATACTTTGTAATTGCATCGGCAAGGCTAACTTCCAGTTTTTCCTGTGAATGGGGTGATAACATTTGCCAAAACATGGCATGATTAAAAAAACCACCTCCATTGTTTCTAACTGCATCGCTATGCTTCGATATCTCAGCAAAAATGGCAGATGGGGTTTTGTTTTCCAACGCTGTATTTTCAATTGCAGCATTAAATTTTTTTAGATATGCTGCATGATGTTTTGTATGATGAATTTCCATTGTTTTCGCATCAATATGCGGTTCCAATGCATCATAACTAAATCCTAATTCTGGTAATTTAAAAGCCATGACTTATATTTTTTAATTATTAAAAATGATTCCCAATTGAAAAAAAGGGTGGCAAAAAGTACATTTATATGTGCTTTCGCCTCCCTTTATCTATCTTTCATTAAGGTGTATAATCGACTACAAGCTTATTTTCAACTTTTGTAGCTCCACCTTGCAACGCATTAATTTCAGCGAATAGTTTTTCTCTTTTCGTATCAACAGTACCTTCTAATAAGGCCTTCCCATTTTCCACTACAACATCAACTTCGTCTTGGTTGACGTAAGGTGACCACCATAATTCATCTACAATGTTCTGCTTGATGACCTCGTCTGTATTATAAGTATATGCAACATCTACATGATAAGGGGGAGCATAGGTGTTCCAACCGTAATAATCGTAGAAGTAATAATCGTTGTTATCAAAAACCGAAAGGTTATTCTCAACGGCTAATACACCTTTTGTCTTCGAGGCCAGATCTTCTGCCGTTGATTTTTCAAAATAAGAATCTACTGTACCGCTTAGGTAAACAATACCATTGTTGGCTTTCACATCAACTTCCCATTTTTCAACAATAGGATTTTTTAGCATTGCTGATTTAATATCAGCTTCCAAATCGCTATCGTCCGGTATAAATGTCGGGCGAACTTTCAAATAATTTTTAACACGGTAAACACCTACAATATTTTTGGCATTTTGCTCAGCAGCTTTTTTTGCTTTCAGATTATTAACTTTCCCGGTAAGTGTTACAACGCCAGTTTTTACAGAAACATCGGGATTAAAAGCGAATACTCTTGGGTCATACAAAAATGCATCTTCTACAGCATCTTTGATTTCGATATCTGTTTTTGACACATATTTGTCCTTGCGTAGGTTTTTATCTCTGGCCCAAGCCTTAACTTCCAGTTTTTCATCGCTTACCGAATTAGTCCCAGCTGTCCATGCTTTGGAAAATGCTAGTGACTTTTCATTTGCACTACCTACAGTTCCCGAAAGTTCTACTTTACCCTTATATACTGCTACATCAATTAAAGCATTGTCAATACGAATATCATTTTTTAAGCTTTGCTCAATGTCTTTCTTAATTTCATAATCGGTTCTGTCTGTGTCATAATTAACTGTAATATTGTTTTCTACACTTTTTACACCTAGAACTCCCTTTGCAACATATTCAGAAAGTTGCTTTTCCTGCCATGATTCTACTGTTCCTGAAAGTGTAACATTTCCTTGGTCGGCATTAATCGTTATTTCATATGAATCGGTTGCCGGATCAGATAAAAGAGCATCATCTACATTGTTTTTTAATCCTGCGTTAGTAAGAGAAGGTGCATCTACCTCAATGTTGTTAATAACCCCTCGAACCCCTTTCACGGTTCGTGCTATCTTCACGGCTCTGTCCTGAGCCAAAATATCATTAACCGAACCAGTCAAGGTAACTATACCCTCGTTGGCTTGTACATCAATTAGATACGAAGGGGTTGCAACGTTAAAAAACAATTCATTTTCTACTGCATTGCTAATATCAGAGTCATTTGGAGAACCTGCTGCAATCAGGTTTTCGCTGTAAAATAATAAACTGGCAATTGCTATTGCCATCGAAATTGCATTTTTTAGAGTTTTCATAATTCATTCATTTTTATTGTTCAACATATTTAGATTAATCTAATCTTGTATACCCAAAAGAAAATTCTATGCCAATTTTATCAAGAATTTTCCAATCCCTTGGTATACCTGATTATACTTAAGCAATAGACTGTTTGAGACAATCAGAACTTTTGTAGAATTAATCAACAAACGAGGTGTAAATACACATTAAAAAATGGAGACATCTATTATCGCAATTATAAAACACGCTCATTATTAAATGTTTACATGACAAAATAAATGATATTGATCACAGCATCATATTGTTACTAAGGTGGGGATGAATCAAAATCAACTAATATGAGCAAATAAGGCATGTCGTTTTGGGCACTGTGTTCATTTACAAGGATTTATACTGTACCTTTTGATAGGCTTAGAGAAGAACTTACATGGATATTGCAATCGGATGAAAACTGAGACGGAAATGTAAATGTTCCACAAGTTCCCAATTCAGGAGGAAAAACAGTTGAGATAAGAGCACTTATGAGTGCTGTTGATTCGCCTACCGCATGGTATTTAAGGGTTACTTACTGTGCGAGAAAAACCAATAGTATTCCTGCAAAAAGATTATGCCGAAAGCTTACCTAAAACTCGTTTCGCTAGTGATGACGAGGTTGATAATTAATTTAGTAAAAGGAAGGGCTGATATTTATTTTAATACTTCAATATCGTACAGCTTTATCTTATTATAAAGGGTTTTGCGGTCGATGTTGAGTATTTTAGCAGCCTTGGATTTATTGTAATTTGATTCTAGCAATGCATTTGAAATCACTTCTTTTTCGGTAACTTCCGTTGCTTCTTTTAACTCAGTTAAAGCCTTACTTTGTAAAGCTGATTGCATTTTTTTTGAATTGGGTTGAAAACCATTGCAAAACCTAATTTCATCAGGTATAACTTCAGATGTAATATAGTCATGCTCAGACAGAAGGACGGCTCTATTAATAACATTTTGCAATTCACGAATATTGCCAAACCAGGGATATTTGAAAAATAATTGTTTTGCCGTATCATCAATGCCTAGTACATTTTTACTAAATCCCTTGTTTGCTTTTTGAATAAAAACATCAATGAATTCCAACATATCATCGCCTCTGTCCCTCAAAGCCGGAAGTTGTATTTTGAACCCGTTTAAACGGTGATACAAGTCCTCTCTGAATTCGTTTTCGTCCAGTTGTTTCAATAAATCCTCATTGGTGGCTGCGATAACCCGTACATCTACCTTTATGGTTTTATTGTCGCCAACTTTACTAATTATACGTTCCTGAAGTGCTCTTAGCAATTTAACCTGATTTTCGTAGGGTAGATTGCCTACTTCATCTAAAAACAGGATACCGCCTTTAGCTAATTCAAAATAGCCTTTTTTATCGTTAATAGCACCTGTAAATGCACCTTTCACATGCCCAAACAGTTCGCTGTTGGCTAATTCTTTCGGTATTGCTCCGCAATCTACTGGAATAAAAGGTTTATTTTTTCGTTTACTTCCATAATGTATTGCCCTGGCTATGTATTCCTTTCCTGAGCCAGTTTCCCCCTCGATAAGAACAGTTAAGTCAGTTGGGGCAACCGCTTTTATATGTTGCATCACTTTATTAACCTCGGGGCTTTTCCCAACTATAAAATCCTTTTCGAAAGTAATATTGGTTTCTGTTTCTATCCGAGATTCAATTGCCCTATGTACAAGTTGTAGTATTTCTTCCGTTTGCAAAGGCTTTGTTACATAATCAAAAGCCCCGGCTTTTATGAGCTTAACTGCCATTTTAACATCTGCATAGGCAGTCATAATGATTACAGGTACATTCGCTTTTTTCGCTTTTATGTGTTGCAATATTTTTAAGCCATCGGAGTCTGGCAGTCTGTAATCGCTTAGAATAAGGTCGTAATTCCCATGTTCAATTAGCTTCATTCCCTTTACTCCCGATATAGTT
>JAGXIO010000039.1 GCA_024635555.1 Saccharicrinis sp. | reverse complement strand
GTGCAATCCCGTTAGGGATTATATATGGGTAGAAAAAAATGGGCAAACGATAGTTCCGTCCCGGATGGGACGGGATATCTCCACCATATTACATCTACCCATATCACGTGCCCAATGGCACAGGGCGAATGCCGAACCCCATACCAATTATACGAATTCGTATTCAATTAACTTTGCACCTTTACCTATGGCTGTTTTTTTTGTTGCAAAACGTTGGAGCGGTCTGAAAATTGATTGCTGGGTTAAATATTTTAACCGGACACTAATGGTTTTTTTTACTACATTTGCACCAATAGCAAGTCAGTCTATCGCCGCTTAATTGAGGAGGAAAGTCCGGGCAATGCAGGGCGCCATGCTTCCTAACGGGAAGATACTCGTGAGGGTATAGTAATGCAACAGAAAATAACCGCCGGGCTTTGGCTCGGTAAGGGCGAAAAGGTGAGGTAAGAGCTCACCGGTACTTGTGGCAACACAGGTAGCCGTGCAACTGATGGATTGCAAGACCAAATATATCATGATTTCGAAAGATACAGGGCGGCTCGTCTTGGTGCTTAGGCAGTCGTGAGGGGTAGGTTGCTTGAGGTTATCAGCAATGATAATCGTAGACAAATGATAGACCGCTCATTTATGAGTGACAGAACCCGGCTTATCGACTTGCTATTTTTTTTCTTCTTTTATCTTTCAAGTCATTTATAATGAAGGAATCTTTCTCAAAAATTATTCAATATCTTACCGAGGATATGTGGAGAATCCAGAAAGTGGAACTCTCACGTCCACACTCTGTTATCATAAATATACTTCGAATTCTCTATCTTTCAGTCAAAGGCTTTATTAAAGATAAATGCCCGCAAAAGGCTTCGGCGTTAACATTTTACTCCTTAATGTCGGTGGTGCCTTTAATGGCATTGTTATACGGAATAGCACTAGGTTTTGGCTTTGATGAAACCTTGAAGCGCGAGCTAATAAGTAGGATGGAAAGCCAAAGGGAAGTGCTCGAGTATATTCTAAGCCAGGCCGAAATGTATATTAAAAGTACCAAGAGCGGTATTATTGTTGGCGTAGGGTTGGTAGTGTTGCTCTGGTCCGTGATGCAAATGCTGGGTAACATAGAGCAGAGCTTTAACGAGATATGGGAAGTGAAACGCCCACGCAATTTTACCCGCAGGTTTACCGACTATCTAGCCTTGGTCATCGTGGCACTGCTGTTCCTGATTTCAAGTAGTAGCATGATCGTATTTGTATCAAGCACATTTAACGATTACTCTGCTCTTAGCTATTTTGGTAGAATAGTATCCTCCACCCTGCCATACTTGCTCATCTGTATTGTGTTTACCATGTTAATACTCATCATGCCCAATACCAAAGTTAATTTTCTTTCGGCTTTGATTGGAGGCGTAATAGCAGGTGTGCTTTTTCAGGTACTTCAATATTATTTTATTCACTTTATGGTTGGGGTTTCACGCTACAATGCGCTTTACGGTAGTTTTGCCGCTCTCCCGCTGTTTTTGATATGGATGCAATCCAGTTGGCTCATTGTAATGTTCGGTGCCGAAATATCTTTTTCGGTACAAAACGTAAATAGTTATGAGTTCGAAAAGGATACCAAAAATGCCAGTGCCGAGTACAAAAAGCTGGTTGCCTTGCTGATAAGTTATAATGCCGTAAAACGTTTCGAGGCTGGTAAGGAGGCGCTTACTCCCATGGAACTTTCGGTAGAGCTAAAGTTGCCCATACGACTGTTAAACGAAATACTCTTTGAGCTTGTTAGATGTAAGGTGCTGGTTGAAGTGTCTGGAGATACAAACGAACCTACTGCCTTTCAGCCTGCCTTAGATATAAGTAGATTAAAAGTAACCTCCGTGCTTACTATGCTGGAGGAACATGGCAGTGAAGATTTACACTTTGAGGAAACCGAAAGCCTGCTCAAGGTAAGAGAAGTGACTGATCACTTTAAACAGTTGCGCAACCTATCCGAAAAAAATGTTCTCTTAAAAGATTTGTAGGGTTATAGAGCCATCCTGTCTTGCTTTTTGTATCGCTAAGTAGATGTTGATATTCGCTGTCGTCGCACGACAAAAAAGAGCTACCAACCGTGGTTGATAGCTCTTTATGACGGCCGCATCAGATGTTGATTATTTAAACTCCTGTAAACAGGATTTGAGTGCATTCGATCCGCAGTAATCCTCCGTATCGCGAACGATAACCCTAAGGTGAGGCCCGCCTTTAGATTAAACAGCTTTACTCGGTTCTATTATAGTGTTGAGTTTAACAATCTAAATCAAACTGATGCGGTTTACCTTTGTAAAACGTAAAACAAATATAGCATAAATATTTAACCTAACCAAGGATTAACTAAGGTATTGGCTTGTTTGGTAGCTTCGACATTAAAAATAAAAACTTCCATATTTTTGCAGCCATGCGTATCTATTCTTTTCTTTGCAGATAATCAGAAATATAGCACATTTATGTACACCATTATCGATATTGAAACTACAGGAGGTAATTTTAACCATGGTAAAATTACCGAAGTAGCCATATACTTACACGATGGTAAAAAAGTGGTGGATGAGTTTGTTTCGCTGATTAATCCCGAACAATTTATTCCGGCCTACATTACCCAACTAACAGGTATAAGCAATCAAATGGTGCAAGAGGCGCCTAAGTTTTACGAAGTGGCTAAACGGATTGTGGATATAACACAGGGGAGCATTTTTGTGGCCCACAATGCAGCTTTTGATTACGGCTTTATAAAAAGCGAATTTGCAGCCTTGGGCTATCCCTTTGAAAGGGAGACTTTATGCTCCGTTAAGCTAAGCCGAAAATTGTTGCCGGGATACAAATCATATAGCTTGGGTAATTTATGCACGGAGTTGGGCATATCTAATAGTGCTCGACACAGGGCTGCTGGCGATGCATTGGCTACCGTAGCGTTATTCGAAATTCTATTGAAAAAAAATGGAGGTGTGATGTTGCCTTTCATGGGAAATGATTTTTTCTCGGTAAAAGGTTTGCACCCCCGGTTAAATATCGATAAGGTAAAAAAAATACCGCAAAAAACAGGGGTGTATTATTTTTACAATCAAAATGCCGAGCTTATCTACATTGGTAAAAGTAAGGATATAAGGCAAAGGGTGTTGACGCATCTGGGAAGTCCCAAAGCACAAAAAGCACTTAAAATGAAGCAGGAAGTGGCCGATGTGGATTTTGAGATTACGGGTAGCGAATTGGTGGCTCTGTTAAAGGAGTCGGCCGAGATAAAGCAAAATAAACCCTTGTACAATAAAGCACAGCGCAAAAATAAGTTTCATTATGGTTTGTTTGTTTTTACAGACAGAAAAGGATACATGCGCTTTAATATTGCACCCAACGATGGACGTGTAACACCCCTCAGTTCCTTTGAATCAATAAAGGAGGGGATGGATTACTTGTTTGGGAAAGTAGATGAATTTAATCTTTGTCAAAAATTGAGTGGACTGTCTTCTGTGGAAGGTTCGTGCTTTCAGTACCAATTAAAAAAATGTAAAGGTGCTTGTGTGGGCGAGGAAACCTGCGAAACTTACAATAGTAGAGCTCAAAAATTAATAGAGGAGCTAAAATATAAATACGATAGTTTTTTGGTGCTTGATAAAGGCCGCGATATGGATGAGATAGCTGTAGTAGTGGTAAAAAATGGCAGATATATGGGGTTTGGTTGGATTGAAAAAGATGCAGGATTTAACTGCATTGAGGAAACCATGGAACGCATTACAAAGTGCGATGATAATCAGGATGCCAGAAAATTGATTCATCGTTTTTTAAAAGAAAACCAACAGTTGGATATACGTCGCTTTTAATAAGATAAGTGTAATCAACACTTCGTTATGTTTTTGTAACTATCTGAATGTTAGAGTTTTTGCTGAGTTGCGCGATTTTCGCTAACCGGCTGATAATATGGTGTTTGTAAATAAGTCTAATGTCTATTATCTAAAATCTAACGGTCTATTGTGTAATGTGACAAGCTCAATACTCGTCTATTTTAACAATAACCCGCTCGTGGGCTCCTATGGCCACTATATCTTCCTCCCTGTTAAATATGGCAAAGTCAAAGAAAAGGTTGTCATTGTCAACAAACTTTAAGTATATAGAGCAAGTAAGCTCTACACCAACGGCTATGGGGATGAGATGTTTTACATTTATTTCGGCACTTACCGTTGTATATTCAATGCCAATTAAATCCTCAATCAAAGCACATATTACCTTCTCTGTGAGTGTAATTAATGAGGCTGTAGAGGCATAGGCTACTAGGCTTGTTTTTAATGTTGAAGCCAAATCTTGCTCGCCAATAATGTATTTTTGTGATAGGCTTAATCCGGGTGTTAGTTTGTTGTTCATGTTTTTCGAGGCCAAGTATTCAGCTAATTGCTAATCATGTTATTTGCCTCAAAATTACGCAATAACCCACGTTTTAACAATTTATTAGCCATTTAAAATAGTCTACATTTTTTTTCTTTTAACCAATAATTTCTCTTTACTTTGTAGTCTCTTACTTCAAAAGCTTCGGCAAGCATATCTATGTTTATTCTTGGCAGATTATATCATATTCTTTTTTAATTATAAAAATTTTACTGAAGTTCCCGCAGGCACGATTCTTTTAAATACGTCATATTTTTTAAGGATTGTACTTTTTATGGAGTAAATTAATTTGTATGGTAAACAGCAAGGTGTTTATCTATATAAAACAGTAAATTTTGTATTCGTAATTTTATATATAAATTATCCCAAATGGAATTCATTAACAAACTAAAAGACAAAGCTCGGGTTAATATCAAACGTATTGTGTTACCCGAAGGTATGGAGGAGAGGACACTAAAAGCGGCTGATACCATTATTGCAGAAGGATTTGCAAAAATTATTTTAATTGGTGAGCCTAAAGCCATTGCCAGTGAAGCAAAACGGCTTAAACTAAGCAATATAGATAAGGCCACGGTTGTTGATCCTGCGAATCACGATAAAAAAGAAACGTATATCAATTTATTGCTCGAACTGCGAAAAAGCAAGGGTCTCACCCGAGAGCAGGCGGAAAAGTTGGTGCTTAATCCATTATATCTTTCTACTTTAATGATAAAGAACGGCGATGCAGACGGTGAGGTTGCTGGTGCTCAAAACTCAACGGGCGATGTCCTTCGTCCTGCATTTCAAATTGTAAAAACTTTGCCAGGTATTAGTGTGGTGTCGGGCGCTTTTATTATGATATTGCCCAACAATGAATTTGGCGAAAATGGCATGCTGGTATTTGCTGATTGTGCTGTTCATCCTAACCCAACGGCAGCCGAATTAGCCGAAATTGCAGTAATAACTGGAAAAACAACACGCTCTATCGTGGGCATCGAACCACGTGTGGCTATGTTGAGTTTCTCTACCAAAGGAAGTGCCAAGCACGAGATGGTGGATAAAGTGGTTGAAGCCACCCGATTGGCCAAGGAATTGGATCCAAGTTTAATAATAGATGGTGAGTTGCAGGCTGACGCTGCTATCGTAGATGCCATTGGCCATCAAAAAGCACCGGGAAGCCCTGTTGCTGGAAAGGCCAATGTATTGGTGTTTCCCACCTTAGAAACGGGCAATATATGTTATAAGCTGGTTCAGCGAATGGCCCATGCCGAAGCAATTGGTCCCATTTTACAAGGTATGGCGGCACCCATCAACGATTTATCCCGCGGTTGTTCTGTGAGCGATATTGTAAACTTGGTGGCTATTACTGCCAACCAGGCCGCCGTAAAGGCTTAAATTATATTATTAAAGTTTTATTAAATAAAAAGAATATAGATGGCTGGAATTTTAGTAGAACCTATTGAAGGTTATGCGCTGAGCAAAGGCAAAAAACGAGGAACTTCCCTTTTCTCTAAAATTGGCGTTATTGGTTGCGGTAAAGAGGGGCAAAGCATCGCCCGTATCGCGAGCTGGCATGGTTTGGATGTGGTTTTTTTAGAGCTTTCGGACGACAAGATAGACCGTGCTATAACTAATATCGGTAAAGAACTTGATAGCCGTATCGAAAACTGGGGTCTTACGGACAGTGAGAAGAAAGCGATCATGAGCCGCATTCAAGGAACTTTAAATTATGCGGATCTGGCCGATTGCGATTTTGTAATCGAGGCAATTCGTTCAGATTCTGCAGCGCATCGAAGTATTGATGAGCGTAAGGAGGTGTTTAAAAAAATTGAAGAAATAGTGGCCGAAGACACCATTATAGCTACAAATTCCACTACCATTATTATTACCGAGCTGGCTTCCGAAATGAAAAAGCCGGAGAGGTGTATCAGTCTTCACTTTTTTGTTACTTCCCCCGAAGCCAAACTTATTGAAGTGGTCAAAGGCTTATATACTTCCGAAAAAGTGTACGAAAAGGTTTGCGCATTTGTAAAACTAATAAACCGGGAGGTGATACCCGTTGAAGAATCTGCAGGATTGATAAGCGTCCGTTTGTACATCACATTGCTTAATGAGGCGTGCCAAGTGCTTATGGAAGGTATTGCCACCATGGCCGATATCGATAAAACAATGAATATTGGCCTGGGAATGAGATTTGGCCCTTTTAGAACGGCAGATATTATTGGTTTAAATAAAGTTTCGAAATGGATGGATAATCTTTATGAGGAGTTTGGTAATTCCAAACATAAGCCTAGCCCCATGATAAAGAGATTAGTTAGAGCCAAGCATTTAGGAAAGCAAACCGGACAAGGTTTTTATAAGTATGATGAAAACGGCGTTGTTGTTACAGAATAACAGGCTTATTTATTAACTCAAAGATTTAAATTAGTAACATGAAGATATTAGTTCTGAATTGTGGAAGTTCCTCAATAAAATATCAATTGTTCGATATGAACGACGAAGGTCATAAGGTATTGGGCAAGGGTGGTGTGGAAAAAGTTGGGCTTAAGGGTTCCTTTTTGAAACACGAAAAAGAAAATGGCGAAAAAGTGCTGCTCGAAGGTGAGATATTAGACCATCAAACGGGCATTGATTATATTTTGGGCGTACTATCCAGTAAAAAACATGGATGTATTACAAACTTGGAGGAAATAGATGCCGTAGGGCACCGAGTAGTGCATGGAGGCGAAACATTTAACTCAAGTGTTTTTATTACCAATCATGTGATTGAAAAAATGAACGAGTGTATTGAGTTGGCTCCCTTACATAACCCGCCAAACTTGAGCGGTATAATGGCAATAGAGCACTTGTTGCCCCATGTGCCACAAGTAGGTGTGTTTGATACGGCCTTTCATCAAACCATGCCTAAGCATGCCTATATGTATGCCATCCCTTATTCGTTGTATAAAAAATATGGCGTTCGCCGATATGGATTTCACGGAACAAGCCATAATTATGTGGCCACCAGAGGTTGTGAGATGCTTGGAATCGATTACAAGAAAAGCAGAATTATCTCCTGTCATCTCGGAAACGGTGCTTCAGTTGCTGCTATAAGAAATGGGCAGTCGATAGATACTTCAATGGGCTTTACACCGCTCGAAGGTTTGATGATGGGCACCCGAGCAGGCGATTTGGACATAGGCGCCGCAACCTTTATCATGGATAAGGAATTGATAGGCACCAAATCGGCCAGTGTGCTGTTTAACAAACAAAGCGGACTGTTGGGTGTAACAGGCATATCGTCGGATATGCGTGAAATAAGAGCTGCCGCCGACGAAGGAAATCCGATGGCTCAGCTGGGGCTCGACATGTACTCTTATCGAATTAAAAAGTACATAGGTTCATATGCTGCCGCTATGGGTGGGGTAGATGCCATCCTGTTTACCGGTGGTATAGGCGAAAATGCAGTTCCTGTGCGCGAGGATGCATGCTCAGGATTAGAATATATGGGTATAGAGATGGATTGCGAGAAAAACAAAGGCATCTTTGGTGAAGAGGCCATCATAAGCAAGCAGAGCAGTAAGGTTAAAATATTGGTAGTGCCCACCGATGAAGAATTGGTTATTGCCCGGGATACAAAACTTATTGTGGAAGAATTGGCCAATAGATAATAGGCTAAACATGCATGTTTTAAAACATGCGGCTATTCTTTGCAATAGGAATAATTAAAAAACATCTATCAAAATACTATATTTAAAGGCGCAACACTGTTTTGTTAAAAAATGGTGCTTGTGCCTTTTTTACGTATAAAAATCATGTTTATACTGATGTATACACCGTATTTTAGTGCATTGCAAAAATAGATGTCTATGTATAAAAAATTATCCGATCTGGAGCCTTTGGTTGCCAATAAAAAAAACACCAAAACATTAGCGCTGGCCGTTTCGCAAGATGCTTTTTCGCTTAATGCGGTTTGTAAGGCTTATAAAGCCGGGTTTATTGAGCCAATTTTGATAGGAGACAAGGCATTGACCGAGGCTATTATCAAAGAAAATAAATTTGATTTTAAGGGTGCACGCATCATTGACCAGCCCGATACCGAAAAGTGTGTGGAGATAGCGGTGAAGATGGCGCACAACAACGAGGTTCAAATACTGATGAAGGGTAATGTGGCTACACCTGTGCTTTTAAAATGCGTATTAAACAAGGACTGGGGTCTGCGTACCGGAACTTTACTCTCGCACCTTGCCTTATTCGAAGTGGATACCTATCATAAATTTCTTGCCATTACAGACGTGGCTATGAACATTGCCCCCAACCTAAAGGATAAAATAGCCATTATAAACAATTCGGTGTCCTTCTTAAATAAAATGGGCATAGCCAATCCTAAGGTGGCTGTGTTGGGTGCCATCGAAATGGTGAACGAAAGTATGCAAGCCACGCTGGATGCAGCCTTACTTTCGAAAATGAACCAGCGCGATCAAATTAAAAACTGCATCATAGATGGACCCTTGGCCTTTGATAATGCGGTGAGTTTTGAGAGTGCCAAGCATAAAAATATAAAGAGTGCTGTTGCCGGAGATACGGATTTGCTGTTGGTGCCTGATATAGAGGTGGGCAACGTGCTTTATAAAACGCTGGTGTTTTTTGCAAAAGCTAAGGTAGCCTCTGTTATTTTGGGAGCAAAAGTCCCTATCGTACTTACCTCCCGGAGCGATTCGGAAGAATCGAAGTATTACAGCATTATTTTAGCAGTCTTAGCCTAATATTCTATCTTAACATCATATTTTAAAGCCCTATGGACAGGCCGATAACAAAATTAGCGCAAATACCCCAATATGTTATCGGTTTAAATAAGCGATACCGTACAGCCATTGTTGCACCGGAAGATGCACATACGCTGGAGGCTGTTGTACAATCCTGTCATGATGGGTTTGTTTATCCAATATTGATAGGCAATAGCGCAATAATTTTAGAGCTGCTGCCCACATCTTTTATAAATGGTAATGCCCATTTTGAAATAGTGGAGTGCTCCGATAAAGCACAAGCCGCAAAGCTTGCTGTGAGTATGGTGAAAAATGGCGAAGCGGATATTGTGATGAAAGGCCTCATCGGTACCGACCTGTTGTTGAAAGCAGTGCTAGACAAAAAAAACGGATTGATGAAACCACATGGTGTATTGAGCTATGTTTGTGCCTTAGAGCTACCTGCCTATCCTAAATTGTTGCTCATAACCGACCCAGCCGTATTGCCGTTCCCAAACATGCAACAGAAAGTGGCTATGGCCAACTACGCTATTGAAATGGCCCATGGTATGGGAATTATAAAACCTAAAGTTGCACTGATAGGCGCTTCGGAAAAAGTGTCGTCGCATTTTCCGAATTCAAAGGAGTATGAAATAATGTGCCGTATGGCTCAAAGAGGGGAATTTGAAAACTGCATTATGGACGGCCCGTTGGACTTGTTTTTAGCCTGCGATCCATCGAGTTTAGAGGTTAAAGGTAGCCATACCCCCGTGGCCGGCGATGCAGATATACTCCTGTTTCCTTCGTTAGAAGCAAGTAATCCGTTTTATAAAAGTTTGATGTTGTTCGGTGGAGGAGAGTTGGCCGGGCTTATTAGTGGAACCACCCACCCGGTGGTTGTAATGAGCCGTAGCGATAGTTTTAAAACTAAATATTATTGTTTGGCATTGGCCTGCTTAATGACCTAAAGCATTTGTTAATAAACTGTGTTAATAAACTGTGTTAATAAAATATGTTAATCATTGAAAAATAATTTATGGAAATTTTTAGAATATTGGTCATTAACCCGGGTTCTACATCTACTAAGATTGCGGTTTACGACAACGAAAAATCTATTTTTTTAAAGAACATTAAACATCCCACCAACGAGCTTGAGCCGTTCGATACCATCGCTGATCAATATGAGTTCAGGAAAGAAGTAATACTAAACGAGCTAATACACGCGGATATCGATATTGAACGGATAAATGGTGTTATGGCTCGTGGTGGACTGGTAAAACCCATTTCATCTGGTGTTTACGAAGTAAACGAGGCGTTAAAGCGCGATTTGAGGATTGGTATTTTAGGTCAACATGCCAGTAACCTGGGCGGACTCATTGCCGACGATATAGCCAAATCATTGCCTCATGCGAGGGCATTTATTGCGGATCCAGTGGTGGTGGACGAGTTGGAAGATGTGGCTCGTATCACCGGATGTCCCACCATGCCTAGGCGTTCCATATTTCATGCCCTGAACCAAAAGGCAGTGGGCCGTTTGTTTGCACGCACCCGCGGTTTTGTGTACGAAGAGCTAAACCTGATAATAGCGCACATGGGTGGTGGCGTTTCCATAGGAGCGCACCAGCATGGACGGGTTATTGACGTGAATAATGCAATTGATGGCTATGGTCCATTTTCGCCAGAACGAGCAGGTACACTGCCCAGTGGTGCCTTAGTGGATGCTTGTTTTAGTGGGAAATATACCTACGATGAAATGAAAAAGGTGGTGACCGGAAAAGGTGGGCTGGTAGCTCATTTAGGTACAAACCAGGCCATAGAGGTAGAGAAAATGATAGCGGGAGGTGATGAACACGCTAAACTTATTTTAAGTGCTATGTGCTATCAAATAGCCAAAACAATAGGTGGATGCGCCACGGTTTTAAAAGGTAAAGTAAATGGCATTATTTTAACCGGAGGGATAGCCCACGACGATTTTGTTGTTAAATACATTAGGGAGATGGTCGATTTTATTGCACCCGTGGCCGTATATCCCGGCGAAGACGAAATGACCGCACTCATGCAAAATGGTTTATTAGCTTTAAGAAATCAGGTAGAATGTAAGGTGTACGAATGATTGGTAATCAAACGGTTTGTCTTTCACAAACAGGGAAATCTGTGGTAAATTAATCACATTACATAGAGTTCAGTAAGTCTGCCTGTTGGTCACACAGGGGTTTAGCATTTGTTTGAACTCTTGATTGTTCTTTCTTATGGTCACCAATTAATCATCATTTACCATTATGATTATACGAAAAGCTACACCCAACGATGCAGAGCCTATTGCCAACCACATCCTATTGGCCATGGAAGATATGGTGTATAGTTATATCGGACAAAAGGATTATCAGTTGGCGAAGGACTTTTTAATGCGCTTTATAAAAAGAGAAAACAATCAATATGCCCATGAAAATTGTGTCGTGGCAGAAGATGAGGGGCAGGTGATGGGTTCTGTTAATTTATACGATGGGGCAAGGCTAAAGGAATTGAGACAACCTGTGATAGACTATATCAGGAAACATTATAATAAGGATTTGCATTTGGAGGATGAAACGCATGCGGGTGAGATTTACATTGATTCCTTGGGTGTAAGCCCCATCCATCAAGGGAAAGGTGTGGGCTTTAAAATGCTGAATTTTTTGATAGGTGAAGTCGTAATCAAGAATAAGCAAACCCTCGGTTTACTGGTAGATGAGCATCATCCAAATGCTAAAAAATTATACCTAAAAGTAGGTTTTAAAACAGTGGGTAAAAAAATACTTTTGGGCAATAGTTTTGAACACTTACAAATTAAAGCCGGACTTAAATTGTAAATTTGCTGTTTACCTACTGCTTACGGATAACTACTTACTGGCTAGCTGGTCTTATAAATCGCCATATCTTACTTGCTTTTTCCTTACCGATACCGGGTACTTGTGCCAGTTCATTTTCACTGGCATTTAATATCCGCTCCAGACTTACGAAGTGATTCATCATTTCACTGGCCAGCTTAGGGCCTATCAATGGCAATCCTTGTAAAAAATAGAGTTGTTGCTTGCGCAGGGTTTTTGGTTTGTATCCATATCTCGGAACAATATAATGCTCTTTCGGGTTTTGTCGGGCCATCATCATTATTATCTCAGCGGTATCGCTTTTATTGGCCGAATAGTTGACGGGTATTTGCCACGAAAGGGAAACGGACAGCAATGCACCTCTAACAGCCTCCCGCGTTACATCATGAGCGGTATTGTAAGGATTCCCTTCGATGAGTAAGGTGGGTGCGTACCCACTTTTCTGTAACAATATACATTGTTTGAACAAGCGACCCTGCATCAGTGAAAGCACAAAATCCTCTTTCGCTCCACGACGATACGATCATTGATGATATAATCTCCCGCTTTTAAATTTGTAACCTTAACGCGGCAACCCAATTGGCACAATAAATTGGGTATCCCGGAACGCTCCTCGCGGAAATCGGTAATGACGTCGGGGTTAATTAGTTTATCCATACCTCAACACTTCGTTATATTTTTGTAACTATCTGAATGTTATAGTTTTTGATGAGTTACGCGATTTTCGCTAACCCCTTGATAATATAGCGTTTGTAAATAAGTCTAATGTCTATTATCTAAAATCTAACGGTCTATTGTACCTTAAATATAGTGCTAAATAGCTATAAATGAAAGTCGCTGATGGCTATTAGCTGATAGCTAATGGCTTTCGCCCGAATTAAAAGTGAGGTGGCAGGATGTCGCTTCGTTCCAAATGATAGTTGACCTTTGGCAGAATGAGAGCCTAGAACTGATGCGTTTTTTGCGTTAGAAAATTACAAAAAAAAGAGATCCCCTCTTTTCAGAAACATTCTCTTGATATGGTCCAAAGGGATTACTTTTTTCTATCGTTAAAAAAGATTTAAGAGGTATCTTTTATCTAATTTATAATCTCTAATTTCTATTATCTAATGTCTATTATCTAATGCCTCTTATATCCCCATGTAAAAATGTTTGATGTCAGTCTTCCTTTTGGTTAAGTGGTTAATTTAAGGGCTTAAAATATGTTGTGTGCTTATGATTTTATATATTTGAGGATATACTTGTAAAATGCTTGTGAAGAATATACTTACCATATTATCTGTATTAACTTACCGTTTGTTCCTGAATATTAAAAACAGGGATTCATTTTCTGTGTAATTCTTTATTGTGTTTGTAGCTGTTGCAAATTTCGTTTACGGGTTAGCAACAAAAATTTTAACATCTCTAATCTTTAGGGATGTATCGTTACTATGTAAAATCACAAAAAATTACCATGGAATTACCATTTTCAGAATCCTACAAAATAAAGATGGTGGAGCCCATCCGAAAAAGCACCAAGGAAGAACGCCGGCGATGGATAAAAGAGGCAGGATATAATATGTTCAACCTAAAGAGCGAGCATGTTTTTATCGATTTACTCACCGATAGCGGTACCGGAGCCATGAGCGATAGGCAATGGGCTGCCATGATGATGGGGGACGAGAGTTATGCCGGTGCCACATCCTTTTATAACTTAAAGCGCACCGTTAAAAAATTATTGGGTTTCGAATATATGTTGCCTACCCACCAGGGACGCGCCGCCGAAAATGTACTCTTCTCAGCCTTAATTTCGGAGGGCGATGTGATACCGGGTAATACCCATTTCGATACCACCAAGGGGCATATTGAGTTCCGTAAAGCTACCGCTATCGATTGTACCATTGATGAGGCTTTCGATACCACGGTTCAGCATCCTTTTAAAGGAAATATTGACCTGAACAAGCTGGAATCTGTGTATCTGAAATACCCCAAAGCGCATATCCCTGCTATAATTGTTACGGTTACCTGCAACTCGGCAGGCGGACAGCCGGTTTCGATGGAGAATCTGCGCGAAGTATATGAACTTAGTAAAAAGTATGGCATCCGGGTAATCTTCGACTCGGCACGTTTTGCCGAAAATGCCTATTTTATTAAGACACGTGAAGAGGGTTATGCCCATAAAAGCATCAAGGAGATAGTGGCAAAGATGTTTACTTATGCCGATGGCATGACCATGAGCAGTAAAAAAGATGCCATTGTAAATATGGGAGGTTTTATCGCTTTACGCGAAGAAGCCCTGTACAAAAAAGCGGCGCAGTTTAATATTATTTTTGAGGGATATATTACTTATGGTGGAATGAGTGGGCGCGATATGAATGCGCTGGCGCAGGGCCTCGATGAAGGAACCGAGTTCGATTATCTGGAAACAAGGATTAAGCAGGTGGCCTATCTGGGGCAGAAACTAAAGGAGTATGGGGTGCCTGTTCAGGAGCCTTTTGGCGGACATGCCATATTTGTGGATGCCAAACGCTTTTTGCCACACCTTCCCGAGGGGCAGTTTGTGGCGCAAACCTTAGCCGTTGAATTGTATTTAGAAGCCGGTGTGCGAAGCGTAGAGATTGGGACCCTGCTTGCCGACCGCGACCCAATAACCCGTGAAAACAGATATCCAAAATTGGAGCTGCTGCGCCTAGCCATTCCACGCCGTGTGTATACTAATAACCATATGGATGTGATAGCCGCGGCGCTTAAAAATGTGTACGATAGGAGAGAGGAGATTAAATCGGGCTATAAAATTATTGACGAAGCACCCATCCTTCGCCATTTTACCGTGCAACTCGCACCCTCTCATGAAGAGACGATTGGGCTGTTAGGTCCTTAGCTCGTAGGGTTGTTACCTGCCAGTCGGCCGGCTGGGGTTGGTAGGTTAATAGGTTATTAGGTCGATAGAGAGCTATTCTGTTGGCTGTTAGATGATAGGGAGAGGTTTCCTCCCAAACTTAAATGTTAGATTACGGAAAATAAGACACTTATTACCTCAACGCCGTTAGACCCTTAGGCGTGCTCGCAACCTAAGGCGTCGGGAAATCTGTAGAAAAGATATGCGGTTTCAGATTTATTGCTCCCCGTCACCTGCCATCTACCACCCGCTATTCTTTTTTTTCTTAACTTGAGAACAATAAATATTTTAATGTGTTATAAATCTTAAACAGTATTCTATGAAGTATTTAGCCTTAATTATCGGAGTTGTGTTTTGCGAGGTGGCCGTATCGTGCCAAAGCCCTAACGACTCATCAAAAGACATGGAAATACGGCAACGCGCCGAAACCAATTTTCAAAACTATTGCCTTGGCTGTCATAACGTCGCAAAGTCCTCTTTTGTCAATCGGTCCTGGATGTTTGGAGATACCCGTGAGGATATTTTTACTGTTATAAAACAAGGTAAAGTAGAACACGGGATGCCCGGCTTTGGCGGAGGGCTAAGCGATGAGGCTATCTATGAACTTGCTGATTACGTCATGGGATTAAAGGTGATGCCGCCATTGGTGGATGGTGAAGATGCCCATAATCCTATTGTAGTGAGCGAGAGCCAGAAGTTTAGGGTTGATACTGTTGTAACCGGATTGCAAGTGCCTTGGGGGCTTGAATTTTTGCCCAATGGCGATTTGTTGATATCGGAACGTAGCGGTGAGTTACTGCGTTTTACCACGGATAAAAAGCTGGAAAAAATCACCGGACTGCCACCTATTAAAGCCGCCGGTCAAGGTGGATTGCTCGATTTGGAGCTTCATCCACAATATGCACAAAATGGCTGGATTTATTTTGCCTATTCCTCACCCAATCCCCAAAACGAAAAGCTGGCCAATACAGCTATCATGCGTGCCAGGCTGAGCGGTAATGAGCTGGTTGACCAGGAGCGTATTTTTAAGGCCAAACCCGAGTCCGATACAAGGCATCATTATGGTTGCAAACTAGAATTCGACCGGGAGGGTTACCTTTATTTTTCGGTGGGCGACAGGGGCAACAGAGATCGCAACCCGCAGGCACTCGATAATGATTGTGGCAAGATACACCGAATCAACGATGATGGAAGCATACCCGCCGACAATCCATTTGTAAATACCGAGGGTGCTATGCCTTCAATTTATTCCTACGGACACCGCAACCCACAAGGTGTAGCCATGAACCCCGAAACCGGACGCATTTGGACTGACGAGCACGGCCCCAAAGGTGGTGATGAAATTAACCTGATACAAGCAGGTAAAAATTACGGCTGGCCCGTGATATCCTTCGGCATCAATTACAATGGAACTGTTTTTACAACGGATACGGCCAAAGCAGGCATGGAACAACCCATATTGTATTGGGTGCCTTCCATCGCTCCTTGCGGGATGACTTTTGTAAAGGGCGATCGCTATCCTAATTGGAAAAATGATATCCTCACCGGATCGCTGCGTTTTGAATACTTGCATCGTGTGGTGCTCCAGGGCCAAGACGTGGTGCATCAGGAAAAACTGTTGCAGGGTATCGGCAGGGTTCGCAATGTAGAAATGAGTCCCGATGGATTTATTTATGTGGCCATCGAAAATCCTGGGAAGATATTGAAACTGATTCCGGTGGAGTAGGATCTTCAGTCGGCAGTAAACAGTTAGCAGTAAGCAGTTGGAGCAAAGCGACATCCCGTCACATTAATTTAATTTATTTTTGACGGGAAAACAGTGATCAGTGATCAGTAATCAGTAATCAGTAAACAGTGATCAGTAAACAGTGATCAGTAAACAGTGATCAGTAAACAGTGATCAGTGATCAGTGATCAGTTGGAGTAAAGCGACATCCCGTCACATTAATTTAATTTATTTTTGACGGGAAAATAGTCCTCAGTAAGCAGTCAGAGTTAAAAATAAAAAGGGAAGAGTTTGCATAACGTTAGGGTATATTTTAAGGTGAAATAAAGGAGACGGCTCTTCCCCCTCCTATTTTTTGGGAGGGAGAGCCTGTTCCGATTATTTCGGAAGTGAAGTACCGCACCATAGGTGTGGGGATGGGGGTTAATTTCCATTCTCATCCATACCTGTAAATAGCACGAAGCCAGTCGGCAGTGGGTAGCTTTCAAGCCCCTTGCATCCTTATACTCGACCTCTGCTCCCCGCCCTCCGCTCCCTGCTCAAAAAATAGAATATTCTTAACCATGATAAAGACCACCCTATTCCTATTCCTTTTATATTCTTTTGTCTCGTTAAACAGTCAGAATGTGTCGAATCCAAGCGAGCCCCGCGATACCCTTACCAGCAAGTTAACACATCAATATATCCAGGAGATATCTGTACAGGCTCCCATCAAAATACTATCGCCAAAGCAATGGCCCGGCGGGTATTCCGGCATAAGCAATGCCCAGCTTCAATTGGGTAATGCCCATAATCTGCAGGAGCAACTTAACAAGTTGCCCGGCGTGGTGATGCAGCAAGGCACCATGAGCACCAACCGTATCACTATCCGTGGCATCGGTTCACGCACCCCTTACCAAACCAACCGCATCAAAGCCTATTGGGGACAAATGCCGCTCACCGACGGCGATGGTGCCACGGCTTTGGAGGATATCGGTCTGAACGACATCGGCAGTATGGAGTTGCTCAAAGGCCCGGCTTCCTCGTTGTACGGCGCCGGATTGGGAGGCGTAATTTTGATGCACCCTTTTAGTCAGGATGGGCTTAAACGTAAGACCAGCATTAAAAGCGAGATAGGGAGCTTTGGTACACATTCGCATCATGCACAACTCAACCTAAAAAATACGAATAGCGGAAATATATCACTAGTGGGAGGTGCCATTAATACCGATGGATATCGGCAGAACAGTACTTACCGCCGATACAACGCCACCCTTAAAGGGCAGCAGGTTTTGGGTGCTCACTATCTTAATTTTCTGTATAATTTCCTGCACCTCAAGGGCGAGATACCCAGCTCCCTGGATAGTTTAGATTTTAAGCGTAATCCTAAAAAAGCAGCTTCCTCGTGGAACAATATTGGCGGCTACGAAGAAAATTCCAGGCACATGCTCAGTCTGGGACTCGTATCACCCATCAAAAGTAACTGGGTGAACGCGTTTACTGTTTTTGCTAAAACCTCTACCCTCGATGAACTTCGACCTTTCAACAGGCTCAATGAAAACCGCTATTCGTACGGACTACGCAATAAACTCACCTTTACCGCAGCGCAATTTAAGGCCGAGGTGGGCACCGAAATAATGATTGACAACAACAATATCTCATTGCTCGGCGTAAAGCAGGATAACTTAGGTCAGAAGCTCAACGATACCGAACATCGAAGGCAAACCTATAATATTTTTGCGCTGCTCGAATACCAACCCGTTTCGAAACTGGTTTTACAGGCTGCATTCAACTATAACCAAACAGGATATCGTACCCACGATAAGGATGCGGGTGATGATAAAACGGAGTATTCTTATAACCCAGTACTTTCGCCGCGTTTAGGTTTTAATTACCAACTATCACCCCAGACCTATGTTTTCGGCAGCATGGGGCATGGTTTTTCGGCTCCTTCGGTGGAGGAGGCGCAAATGCCCGATGGTTCTTTTAACAAAAACATAAAGCCCGAAGAGGGTATGAGTTATGAAGTGGGAGCGAGGTACAGCCATCCCAACGCAAGGGTTTATGCCGATGTTACCCTGTACCTGATGAGGATGGAAAACCTGCTGGTAACGGAGCGCGATGCCATAGACCAGTTCTATGGAAAAAATGCAGGCAAAACTAAACACCAAGGCCTGGAAGGACTGCTGGGCTGGGATATGATAAAGGAAACTCCAACCAAAGACTTAAATGTGACCCTCTCGTATTTTACCTCCCAAAATAAGTTCGATACCTTTGTTGATGATGGTATCGACTATAAAAACAAGCACCTGCCGGGTATTCCTCGTTCCAACACTTCCGTGCAGATAACCGGCCATTTTAAACCTTTCCGTTTTAATGTAAACCACAGCTACACCGGAAGCCAATACCTGAACGACAGCAATACCAAACAATATACCGCTTACCATAAAACCAATGCCAAAGCTTCGTATTATTTTACCATACATAAAATAAATGCTACAGTGTATTTGGGTGCAGATAATATATTCGATAACCGTTATGCCTCCATGGTGGTGGTCAATGCCAAAGGTTTTGGCAATACCCTGCCCCGTTATTATTATCCGGGGTTGCCCTTTAATGTTTTTGGAGGATTGGAGCTGAGGTTTTGAAGGGTTTTGACTTACAGCTTGGACTACCCCAGCCCTAAAGGTAGTTTTGATTTACAGCTTGGTGACAGGGAGTAGTTTTTTATAACTTGGAACTAAAACCACTATTTTATGGATGCGGAAGAATTTTTACGGAAGTTAGATGAAATGCAAAATGAAACTAAACTTCTTATAAAGCACGAACAATCCTTTTTAAAACAGTTATCCTCGTCCCTTTTTACAATAACTATCGAAAACCGCGAAATAGTGAGGGAAATGGGTTGCAAAGCTGAAGAATATATTAAAGAGCTGTCGGAGAAAGCTGCCGAGGAGGTTCTTGGGTGGTTAGATCATGCGCTTGAGCTGGTAAGCTTGAATATAATCGTAAATGGCAAATATAAAGTTCCAGCTATACAAACAAAACAAGAAGCCGAAATAAAACTGCACGAAGAGATGAAGTTTATACCCCAAGAGGATGAAGAAGATAGAGCGTATTATTCAGAAATTTTTTGGGAATCTTATTTTAGCGAGCTAAAGGAGGCCTCTTTTATACATGCTATTTTTAATGAAATGAAAAAAGTATTGGTTGATTATTATCAAGACGATATTATAGCATTGGATAGCATGTATTTAAAAGATTTGGATAGTAATATATACATCGCTGCTAGAAATACTTTTGTTGAGGCAGTATATGAACTGGAAGGAGGAATTCATGCACTGTAGAAAACAAATGTTCCCAGTGCACCACACGCTATAAAAGCTGAATTACCCAGCCCCTATAAAAAAAACAACTTCCACCGAAGCGGGAGTATAGGAATGTTTTCCTTCGGCATATAGCCTTATTTTTAGTTGTTTATAAAGTTTTATTTTATTCAATTTTCAATGCCATCAAATTTACGCCCTGCGATGGTAGGGTGGAGGCACTTGATTGAGATCCTGGAGTAGGAAATTTCGTAATTAGCCTAGGAAACACTAAGTTGGTTTAATTAATTTTTGCGGGATTATCAATTCAGGTTTTTACCGAAGCAGAGTTTGGTGAGATTCACAAATGAGTCATTACTCAATAGCACAAAATTGAAGAAACAAGGTACGCGATTCATTCAGCGAGGTACGCGATTCAATCAGAGAGGTTCGAAGTTCAATCAGAGAGGTACGCGACTCAATCAGAGAGGTACGAGGTTCAATCAGAGAGGTTCGCGATTCAATCAGAGAGGTTCGCGATTCAATCAGAGAGGTACGAGGTTCAATCAGAGAGGTTCGAGGTTCAATCAGAGAGGTTCACGACTCATTCAGAGAGGTTCGAGGTTCAATCAGAGAGGTACGCGACTCAATCAATAAGGTTCAAGGTTCAAGAAATAAGGTTTAAGGTTCAAAAAATGAGGTTCACGATTCAAGAAATAACTGTTGCGATGTAACTTTTAACAATAAGTATTATGATATTTAAATTTATTCTTATTACATTCGATTCGTCAAAATCATAGTACTAACTAATATCCAGACAGATGAACAAAGCACAAGCCAGCGAAAACATGGAAGCCCTGGCAGAGTTTTGGCGTTACCCCCGACGTAATTACCGAGCTTACGACCAGCATTGACGACTTTAACACCCTCATTGGTAAGCCTCGCACCATATTAAGCCAAAAATATGCTGCCCTAAATACGATAGAAGAACTGTTTGACGAAGGCAACCAGATACTTAAATTAAACCTCGACAACTCGCTGTTGACTTTAAGCCCTATTGTTGTTGACTTTAGCCCCTATTGCCGTTGGCTTTAGCCAACGGAAGTAGAGATGTTGATACAGGCTTTAGCCACATTTAAACTATTTGGTTTAGGGTATGTTGATAAATGTGGCTAAAGCCATTAGCTGTATAGCC
>JAGXIO010000038.1 GCA_024635555.1 Saccharicrinis sp. | reverse complement strand
TCATGCAGTAGAAAAAGAAGCTGTTCGCCGTTGTGTTCTCGACGAGAGAGTGCGTCTTGATGGTCGTAAAACAGATGAGATTCGTCCTATTTGGAGTGAGGTAGATTACCTACCGGGTCCTCATGGATCGGCTGTTTTTACGCGTGGCGAAACACAAGCTTTGGCTACGGTGACTTTAGGAACCAGACTCGACGAAAAATTAGTCGACGATGTGTTAAACAGAACCACAGAACGTTTCTTGTTGCATTATAATTTCCCTCCTTTTTCAACCGGTGATGCAAAAATGTCAAGAGGCACCAGCCGCCGCGAGATAGGACACGGTAACCTTGCTTTTAGAGCATTAAAAAATATGTTGCCTGATGATTACCAATATACCGTGCGTATTATGTCGGATATTTTGGAGTCAAACGGTTCATCATCAATGGCAACCGTATGCGCTGGAACACTGGCCTTAATGGATGCCGGTGTGCCCATCAAAAAGCCTGTAACAGGTATTGCCATGGGATTAATTACCGACGAACAAAAGAACTTCGCCGTACTATCAGATATCTTAGGCGATGAGGATCACCTGGGCGACATGGACTTTAAGGTAACCGGAACCAGAGATGGTATTACGGCTACACAAATGGATATTAAGGTAGATGGCCTTTCGTACGAGGTGTTGGAAAAAGCACTTTTACAGGCTCGTGCCGGACGTTTGCACATCATGGACAAGATCATGGAAACGATGGATGAACCACGTGCCGATCTTAAACCACATGCGCCGCGCATGGAAACCATCATCATACCAAAAGATATGATTGGTGCAGTAATAGGGCCGGGCGGTAAAATCATCCAGGAAATTCAGTCCAGCACTGAATCTACTATCACTATCGAAGAAATTGGCTCTACGGGAAAAGTTAGCGTATCTGCCAGCAATGCCGATTCAATTAACGCTGCAATGGCTAAAATTAAGAGTATTGTGGCTGTACCCGAAGTTGGCGAAGTGTATAGAGGTAAAGTTAAATCGATTGTTCCATTTGGAGCATTTGTAGAAATTTTCCCTGGAAAAGAAGGATTGCTGCACATCTCCGAAATTGAGTGGAAGCGTCTGGAAAAAGTGGAAGATGTATTAAAAGAAGGTGATGAAGTAGAAGTTAAGCTTATTGAAGTTGATCAGCGCTCAGGTAAACTAAAACTTTCGCGCAAAGCTTTATTACCTCGTCCCGAACGAAAAGATAAACAAGACTAATATATAGTCAAATCAAAATAAAAAAGGCCGCAAGGCCTTTTTTTATACCCTATACTTTCCCTATTTTTACCGATGATTTCTATATTGCCAATTACTCAACATTGATTACCGAGCAGCGATTACACAACTCATACATTAAAAAACCCCATGGCTGAACTACTATCATACGACGAATGGATGTCTGACCTTGAAGTTAAGGTGAGCAAAATATCACGGGTGCAAGCCACTATATCTAATTTTGAAGTATTACCTCGTTTGGGAAAGTTGTTAGCAGTTAAGTCAAGCACATGCAGCGATTGCCTTATGTATTGGCAAAGACTACAAGACTCAACCCAACATATCGACCAGTTTTTTGGCGGTGGCAATAGATATTCCATCGAATTTGAAAATCTGGTAGAACTAATCATGCAGCATTTAAAGGTAAGGCATCGCATACGGCCCAAAGGATATCTCCTTTCCTTATATACATTAACAGGAATGGGCATTGGCGTATTAGTAGGTGTTTTTGTAGGTTGGTATTTTTTGTCGGGTGAGTTTAAAGGTAGTATCATATTAGGATGGCTAATAGGTATGATGCTGGGATGGTTCGCTGGTGTACGGAAAGAAAATAAAATGCGAAAAGCCAATCAGATTTTTTAACTTATTTCTAATTTAGCTAACAGTCTCTTATCAAACAGTCTCTTATCTAATTTTAAACCCATGAATATTAAATTTATTAACAAAATTGCTTGCCTTGCAATGGCTGTGTCCCTTGTGGCGTGTAATACAACTCCAACAATGGAAAAACTATCGTACCCTGTAACTAAAAAAGTAGATACTACGGATGTGTATTTCGGAACTGAGGTGCCCGACCCTTATCGCTGGTTAGAAGACGACATGTCGGAAGAAACTCAAAATTGGGTAGTAGAGCAAAATAAAGTAACAGACTCTCTTTTGCAAAAAATTCCTTTTCGCAGCAAAATTCAGGATAGGCTAACAGAGATCTGGAACTATACCAAAATAGGAACACCTTATAAAGAATCGGGATTAATCATATTTGCCAAAAACGACGGACTTCAAAATCAATCGGTTTATTATTATAAGAAAAGCGAAGAGGATGAGGAGAAAGTTTTGATAGATCCGAATACACTATCCCAAGACGGAACGGTTTCGTTAAGCACCTTCAGTATTTCTAAAGACGGTAAATATCTAGGTTATGCAATTTCTCGTGGAGGATCCGACTGGCGCGAGATATATGTAAAAGAAATTGAAACCGGAGCATTGCTCAATGATCATATTATGTGGGCCAAGTTTTCGAGTATTTCCTGGCATAATGATGGATTTTTCTATTCCAGGTTTGATGAGCCCAAGGAGGGCGATGAGCTAAAAGGAGAGAACAAAAGCCCAAAACTGTATTATCATAAGTTGGGCGATAGGGTAGAGGATGACCAAATTATTTTTGAGGATCCCCAGCATCCGGAACGTATGGCCAGTGCCGATGTTACCGAAGACGATAAGTATTTGGTAATTTACCAAACAGAATCAACCAGCGGAAATGCGCTGTATGTAAAAGATTTGACCCGAAAATCATTACAAATTATAAGAGTAGTAGAGGATTTCGATAACGACCATCACATTGTGGACCATAGCAATGGCGAGTTCTTGCTCTTCACCAATTATAAGGCACCTAAAAATCGCATGGCAAAATTCAGCCTTAATAATATAGACAAGGAGGCCTGGGGCGATGTTATACCCGAACAAAATGATGTGTTAAATGGCGTATCCTTGGTTGGAGGAAAGATGATAGCCCAATATATGACCGATGCACACGATATGGTTAAAGTTTTTGATACAAAAGGTACCTATCTTTATAATGTGGATCTCCCAGCTATTGGATCCGTAAGTGGATTTAGTGGCAAAAAAGAGGATGATGAAACGTTTTTCTCGTTTAACTCATTTGTATATCCATCCACTATTTATAAATACAATGTCGCGGCCAATAAAACAGAACTGTATTGGAAACCCGAAATAGATATCGATTTTGACCAATACGAAACCAAGCAAGTGTTTTTTGCAAGTAAGGATGGCACTCAGGTGCCTATGTTTATCGTGCATAAAAAAGGATTGGTGCTCGATGGCAACAACCCAACTATGTTATACGGTTATGGTGGTTTCAACATTTCTCTAACACCCTCATTTGCGTTGAGTCGGATGATTCTGCTCGAAAACGGTGGCGTTTTTGCCATGGTAAACCTGCGAGGTGGTGGTGAGTATGGTAAAGAATGGCACGAGGCAGGTATCAAACTGCAAAAACAAAATGTATTTGATGATTGTATTGCTGCGGCTGAGTATCTTATTGACCAAAAATATGCTTCGCCACAAAAAATGGCACTAATGGGTGGATCTAACGGAGGACTGTTAGTTGGAGCCGTAATTAACCAGCGACCCGATTTGTTTAAAGTGGCCATTCCCGCTGTGGGCGTAATGGATATGTTACGTTACCATAAATTTACCATAGGCAGATTCTGGGCTACCGATTATGGCACTTCTGGTGACGACAAAGAAATGTTCGACTATCTGTATTCCTATTCACCGGTGCATAATATTCGCCCCGAAACGGAATATCCCGCCGTAATGGTTTTAACAGCCGATCATGACGATAGGGTGGTTCCTGCGCATTCCTTTAAATATATTTCGGCACTGCAAGCCACCTACAAAGGAAACAACCCTGTTGTTATACGCATCGAAAGTAAAGCAGGCCATGGAGAAGGTAAGCCTACCAGCAAGCAAATTGAAGAGGCCACTGATTTATATTCGTTTATGTTTTACAACATGGATGTAAATCCTGTTTATTAGCGGAGCAATTATTCATGGAAAAAAGCAAGTGCGGCAAAAATCGATATATTGTTATCGAAGGCAACATTGGCGCAGGTAAAACTACGCTGGCAAAAATGGTATCTAAAGACCTGAATGCAAGGCTTGTACTGGAAACTTTCGAAGAAAATCCATTTTTGCCTAAGTTCTACGGAAATCCAGAACGTTATGCATTTCCCCTGGAACTATCCTTTTTAGCAGCTCGTTACAAACAATTAAAGAAGCACCTGGGTCAAGGCAATTTGTTTAATAATTTAACTATTGCCGATTATTATTTGATGAAGTCCTTTATTTTTGCTAAAATTACACTGTCGGATGATGAATTTCAGTTGTACAGACAATTTTTTGACATGATTAGGTCATTTTCGGTTAAACCGGATGTGATGTTTTATATCCATAGAGATGTGGATGTTTTGAAAAACAATATTATGCAAAGAGGTAGGTCGTACGAAAAAAATATTGAAAAAGCCTATTTGTCCTCCGTAACCAAGAGCTATTTTGACTACTTTAAAGAAGTGACTGATTTTCCTGTGGTTGTTTTGGATGCAACGTGCGCTGATTTTCGGAAACAAAATCACTATAAACAATTCATAAATTTGTTAGATAAATGGTATCTTCCAGGTGTAACAAACATTAAAATTGTTTAGATAATCTCTAAAATAAGCGTAGATTGTTAAGCAAGAGTTTAAAATGATGGATAAAATGATTTTTATTCAGATTAAATGGCTTATAGCTTGTGTTTATTTTAATGGAATAATATATCTTTGTAATAAATGAGAGCAAAGCTTTTATTTGTTCAAAACATTGTTAAATTTGTAAATACTTATTGATAGTTAATTGAAAACACATAATCAGATTAATACTATGAAACAATCAAAAATTAAGATTTTTGCTTCAATTGCTCTGGCAGCTTTATTAGTAAGCTGTGCTGGCCTAAACAAAATGAAGAAAAACGCAGACGATGTAACCTACACAGTTACTCCTGAAGTTCTCGAAGCTCACGCTGGTAAAGTAGATGTTACCGTTAAGGTAAAAGTACCCGAAAAGTACATGGACAAAAAAGCTACTGTTGAGCTTATCCCTGTATTAAAGTATGATGGTGGTGAAACTGCATTTCCTGGAAAAACTGTTCAAGGAGAAAGCGTTGACGGAAACAACCAAGTTATTTCTTACCTAAATGGTGGACAATACACTTATACCGGTTCTGTTCCTTACAACGACAAAATGAAAGTTTCGGATTTGGTTGTACGTATTAGAGCTTCAAAAGGTGGAGAAAACATGGATTTCGACGATATTAAAATCGCCGAAGGTGTAATTTCTACATCCGGACTTGTGATGGATAAAGGTGCAGCGGTAGTTTTAGGAACAGATAACTTTAAGCGTATCGTTCCAGAAAGTAAGGATGCCGAAATTTATTTCTTGATTCAACAAGCTGCTTTGCGCGGTACTGAGTTGAGAAAAGAAGAAATTAAAGCTTTACAAAGTTACATCAGCGAAGCACAAGCTGCGGAGAACAAGGAATTCAAAGGAGTTACCATTTCTGCCTACGCATCTCCTGATGGCCCAACCGACCTGAACACCAAATTGTCAGAAAACAGACAAGATGCAACCAAAGGTTATATGGCCAAGGAATTAAAAAGTGCTAAAGTTGACGGAACTGCAAATGATTTCTTTAGTCTGAAAAACACACCTGAAGACTGGGAAGGTTTCAAAACACTTATGGAAGCTTCAAGCATTCAAGATAAAGAGCTTATTTTAAGAGTTCTTTCCATGTATTCTGATCCTCAAGTGCGCGAGAGAGAAATCAAGAACATGTCTGCAACTTATAAAGTAATTGCTGATGACATCTTACCTCAATTGCGTCGTTCTAAGGTGGCCGTTAACGTTGAAGTTATTGGTAAATCAGACGAGGAAATTACAGGTCTTGCCGCATCAAATGCAAGCGAATTAAATGAAGAAGAGTTGCTTTACGCAGCTAGCTTAACAGATGATTTAAACAAGAAGCTTACTATCTATAAAAGCGTCAACACTGTATATCCTAAATCATGGAGAGGCTATAATAACGTGGCATACGTTTTAATTCAGCAAGACAAGTTAGACGAAGCGAAAACAGCACTAGAAAAAGCCAACAGTATTCAAGCTAATAGTCCTGTAGTGCATAATAACCTTGGTGTTATTGCTTTACGTCAGGGTGATATGGCTAAAGCTGAAGAGCATTTTGGAGCCGCTGCTGGTGTAGGTTCTGAGTTGGACAGCAACCTAGGTATTGTATCAATACACAAAGGTGATTATGACGCTGCTATGCGTTACTTCGGAAATAGCACAAGCTGTAATGCTGCCTTAGCTAAAATTTTGGCTGGTAAGTACGATGCTGCTCTTTCTACACTAAACGCCAACACAAAAGAAGTTGGTATCAAATATTATCTAAAAGCTATCGTAGGTGCCCGCACCAATGATAACAACATGGTATTTGATAGCCTTCGCAAAGCTGTTGAATTAGATCCTTCGTTAAAAGCACAAGCTGCCAAGGATAAAGAATTTGGCAAATACATGGAAGATGCAAGCTTTAAAGCTATCTTGCAGTAATTGTAAAATATCATAATATTAAAAAAGGCCAATCTTAACTGATTGGCCTTTTTTAATTTATTCTAGCTTCCACTTCAAAAAAATTATCCCATCCTACGGATATATTTATTCGCTTCCCATAAAACAATACCGGCGCTTACACTGATGTTCAAAGAGTGCTTGGTGCCAAATTGGGGAATCTCAATGCAACCGTCAGCTTTATCAATTACCACCTGTTGAACACCTTTTACTTCATTGCCAAAAATGAGAGCAATCTTTTGTCCTTGGTCAGGCTTAAATTCTAACAAAGAGGTGCTTGCAATGGCCTGTTCAACGCAGTAAACTTTATAACCCTTATCTTTAAGTTCTTCTACTGCGGATAAGGTTTCAGGATGATAGCTCCAAAGCATGGAATCTTCGGCACCTAAAGCCGTTTTATGTATGTCGTTATGGGGGGGAGTGGGCGTGATGCCACACAAATATATTTCTTCTAAACAAAGCGCATCAGAAGTCCTAAAAACAGAGCCCACATTGTTCAGGCTCCTCACATTGTCGAGTACAACAATAATGGGTGTTTTTTCGGTAAGTTTGAACTCTTCTACACTTAGTCTGTTTAATTCCTTGTTTCTCAGTTTCCTCATGTTATAATTGTTTTATCCTACAAAAATAAACATTTTGAACGTTTTATTTTTGCTATCAAAATAGTACATTACAAAATATTTAGATACGTAACCTTTTTATATAAAATATACATGAAACGAGCCCCCGAAGGGTCGGGGCAGGCTATGAAAGTTGTTTCTCACATAACCTGTCCCGCCATAGCGGGAGGGGGTGTGATTATAATGGCGAGTTCCATATGATAAATTAAATCAATTATAAACATATGAATATTCACGAATATCAAGGTCAGGAAATCCTCAAGCGATATGGGGTTCGGGTTTCAGAAGGAATAGTGGCAGATAATCCGGATAGAGCAGTTGCCGCTGCAAAAAGGCTAACGCAATTAACCGGAACGGATATTTGGGTAGTTAAGGCTCAGATACATGCAGGCGGGCGTGGCAAAGGAGGCGGCGTAAAGGTAGCCAAATCATTGGATGAGGTAAAAGAATTATCCAAGCAAATACTAGGTATGCAGCTGGTTACCCATCAAACCGGTCCGGAGGGGAAGAAAGTTAATAAAGTGCTCATTGCGCAAAATGTTTTTTATCCGGGCGATTCCGAACCACAAGAATATTACATGAGCGTTTTGCTCAACAGGGATACCGGACGAAATATAATCATGTATTCTACCGAGGGAGGTATGGATATAGAAAAAGTTGCAGAAGAAACCCCTCATCTTATTTTTAAGGAGGAGATTGATCCTTCTACGGGTGTTTTGCCGTTTCAGGCTCGTAGAATAGCCTTTAACTTAGGTTTGTCGGGTAGGGCATTTAAGGAAATGACAAAATTTGTTACTGCACTTTATAAAGCTTACGAAGGAGCCGACGCCTCGTTGATGGAAATCAATCCGGTGCTAAAAACATCTGATGACTTAATTATGGCCATCGATGCCAAAATAAACCTCGACGATAATGCCCTGTACCGACATCATGATTTTATTGAGATGCGTGACCTTGATGAGGAGGATCCTGCCGAAATAGAAGCCTCTAAGCACAACCTTAACTTTGTAAAACTCGAGGGTAATGTGGGTTGTATGGTAAATGGTGCTGGATTGGCCATGGCAACCATGGATATTATAAAGCTTTCGGGAGGTGACCCGGCCAACTTTTTGGATGTGGGTGGTGGTGCCAATGCTCAGACGGTAGAGGCGGGACTAAAGATTATTTTAGCCGACCCTAACGTAAAAGCCATCCTTATTAATATTTTTGGCGGAATTGTGCGCTGCGATAGGGTTGCAAACGGAGTGGTGGAAGCCTATAAAAAAATAGGAGGAATAGATATACCTATCATTGTTCGGTTGCAAGGAACAAATGCCGAAGGAGGCAAGAAGATTATTGATGAATCGGGTCTGAAAGTTTTTTCGGCTATCACGCTTAAAGAAGCATCGGACTTGGTGCAAGAGCTGGTGGGTTAATTAAATGAATCGAGGGTTTCACTTCCCATACTTCTACCGAGGGCTTCGCTTCAAGCGAAACCCTCGGTATTTTTATTGTAGCCGCTATTTCTTTAAATACCAATCCAAAAAAGCCTTCAAGCCTTCTTTTAGAGGAGTAATTGGTTTGTATCCCAACAAATTTTGCGCTTTAGTTATATCTGCATAGGTAGTGTTTGCATCTCCGGGTTGCATGGGCAGCTGCTCTATTTCTAGCTTTTGCCCGGTTAGCTCGGCAATGGCATGTATCAAATCAATCAATTTTACGGGTGTATTGTTGCCTAAGTTGATATTTTCAAAAACACCGTTATTTTGATTTAAATACTCAATGGCTTTAATGATACCCGAAACAGTATCGTGCACAAACGTATAGTCGCGGGCTGTAGAACCGTCACCAAACATGGGAATGGGTTTTTTCTCGTATAATAAACGTGTAAATTTATTAATGGCTAAATCCGGTCGCTGACGGGGCCCAAAAACGGTAAAAAATCTGAGGTTGATAAAATCTAGGTTATAGAGATGGTGGTAGGTGTGATTGAGCAGTTCGCATGATTTTTTTGTAAACGCATAGGGCGAAATAGGCATTGAAATATCCAATGCTTCGTTCCAAGGTGTAGAGGTCATGTTACCGTAAACCGACGAAGAACTGGCATAAACCATTTTATTGCTCCCGCTATCCTTCATTAAGTCAATTAAAATGCGTGTTGCACTAATGTTATGGTCAATATAGCTCTGCGGATTTTCGATGGAAGGCCTTACGCCTGCTTTGGCCGCTAGATGAATGATGCAGTCGAATTTTATAGATAGTTTTTCTCGTACTGTGGCTTCATCACACAAATCTAACTCGTAAAAAGTAAAGCCGGGATGGTTTTTGAATTCGTTGAGGTTGGCCTCTTTAACTTCCCGTTTATAAAAAGGATCAAAGTTATCTACACCAACTACCTGATAACCTTGACTTAAAAGTGTTTGGGATAGATGTGAGCCAATAAAACCTGCACAACCGGTTACTAAAACCTTACTCATAATTATTGTTGTTTTAGGCAAAGATATACATATCTGTTATTGACGGGTTGTGTTTTTGTTTAAAGTGTAATTTTTTTGAATAAAACAGTAAATTATAAGAATCAACCGTCTGCCAGTAATTGTTAATGATTGAGGATATTGATGTTTAAAAAATAATTCAAATTACAAGGATTTAAATATCTTTGCAAATTGGAAATGAAAGGCCTTCAAGCTTTTCTGTTAATTTGGATTTTTAACATGAACGGGATAATTAATTTATGAAACATATAAGAAACTTTTGTATTATTGCCCATATCGATCATGGTAAGAGTACTCTGGCCGATAGATTATTGGAATTCACCGCTACTGTTTCCGAAAGAGACGCACAAGCACAGGTGCTCGACAATATGGATTTAGAGCGGGAGAGGGGAATTACAATTAAGAGTCATGCCATACAAATGGATTACGAGTTTGAAGGCGAAAAGTATGTTCTAAACCTAATTGATACCCCCGGACACGTAGATTTTTCATATGAGGTTTCGCGATCGATTGCAGCCTGCGAAGGTGCGTTACTTATAGTGGATTCAACACAGGGCATACAAGCTCAAACTATATCCAATTTATACAAGGCCATAGAGCACGATTTATACATCATTCCGGTGATGAACAAAATGGATTTGCCCAATGCCATGGCCGAGGAGGTAGAAGATCAAATTATAGACCTTATTGGAGGTAAGCGAGAAGATATTATACGAGCCAGTGGTAAAACAGGATTGGGAGTAGAGGAAATTTTAAAGGCTATTATTGATAAAGTACCTGCACCCGTTGGCGACCCGGCTGCACCCCTGCAGTGTTTAATATTCGATTCGGTATTTAACTCATTTAGAGGCATTATAGCCTATTTTAAAGTGGTAAATGGAGAGATACGCAAAGGCGATCTTGTAAAGTTTATGTCTACCAAAAAAGAATATCATGCCGACGAGGTGGGCGTGCTACGTTTAGAAATGGAGCCGCGAAAGGTGCTGAGCACAGGTGATGTGGGCTATATTATTTCCGGAATAAAAACAAGTAAAGAAGTAAAAGTAGGGGATACCATAACCCATGTTAAAGGTGGTTGTGCTAAGCGTATTGAAGGCTTTGCGGAAGTAAAACCTATGGTTTTTGCCGGCATTTATCCCATTGATAGCGACGATTATGAGGACTTGAGGTCTTCTATGGAAAAATTACAACTTAACGATGCCTCACTCACGTTTGAGCCGGAGTCTTCGGCAGCATTGGGTTTTGGCTTTCGTTGCGGTTTTTTGGGAATGTTGCATATGGAAATTATACAGGAACGTTTGGAAAGGGAGTTTGATATGAACGTGATAACTACCGTGCCCAACGTACCCTATATTGTGCATACCCGAAAGGGTGAATTGCTGGAGGTGCACAATCCATCTGGATTGCCCGAACCAACTGTTATCGACTGGATAGACGAACCTTACATTCATGCGCAGGTAATTACCAAGTCGGAGTATATAGGTCAAATAATGACCTTGTGCCTTAATAAACGTGGAGAAATGGTAAAACAGGAGTATCTTACATCCGACCGTGTGGAGTTAAGTTACAATATGCCTTTGGCCGAAATTGTTTTTGATTTTTACGATAAACTAAAGAGTATTTCCAAAGGATATGCTTCCTTTGATTATTATCCCACAGAGTTTAAACCTGCCAAACTAATTAAGTTAGACATCCTTTTAAACGGCGAAAGTGTGGATGCCTTGTCAACCCTTATTCACTTCGATAATGCCCAAGCCTTGGGGCGTAGGATGTGCGAAAAACTTAAGGAACTGATACCCCGCCAGCAATTTGATATAGCCATACAGGCTGCTATAGGTAGCAAAATTATATCGCGCGAAACCGTAAAGGCGGTGCGTAAAGATGTTACAGCTAAGTGTTATGGTGGTGATATCAGCCGTAAGCGTAAACTGTTAGAAAAGCAGAAAAAAGGTAAAAAAAGGATGAAACAAATAGGTAATGTAGAGGTGCCGCAAAAAGCATTTATGGCGGTACTAAAATTGGATTAGGGAAACCCCCTCTGGCTCCCCCGAAGGGGGAGAACCCAAACCGCAGAAAATGTGAAGTGGACTAACCATATTAATTTAGATTTTTAACGTGCTTACGGATTACAAAAAAAACATTAGGATTGGTCTTATGGATCAGTCCTATTTTTATGCCTTTTTTTGATGAGCCCATACGTGCTAAATATTACTTAATTGTCTTTACTATGATAAATTGTAATTAACCAATCAAACTAACTACTTAATGAAGAGATTTATTCTGGTAGCTCTTATTTTATTAGGAGCTTTAAATTCTTATTGTCAAAAATACGAATGGTCTGTTTCGTACTCTCCTTTATCTCCTTATGGGGTGGAAAAAATGATTGATGGAAAAGTCCCCGGACAGAGCAAATATTTTGTTCTGGGTGCTATAAACGCCGATTATTACTCGTATTTAAATGATTGGCTAAAGTTGGGTGTAAATGTAATGTACGATCGTGCTCATGTTGAAGGGGTTGCTAATATTGGCTACTGGTACAACTATGGACAAAATGAATTTGAATACTCTGCAACAAAATCGGTATTAGTTTTTTCACCTCAAATTGATTTTGAATACCTTCGACATCCAAAATTTCGAATGAGCAGCGGCTTAGCTGTGGGATATGCCATACAACAAATGAGCAATAATGAGCAAATGAATAGGGAATCCATTGACGATTGGGTTACCTTTCACTTGAATTTAATTAGTTTCAGGTGGGGGCAAAAATACGGTTTAACAGGAAGTTTTGGTGCTGGGTACAAAGGTGTATTAAGTCTGGGCTATTTTGTGCGGTTTTAAACCAATACAAAAAACGTTCGACACTTTCTAGTATCGAACGTTTTTTATATACTATCACATGCAGTTTCTAAACTCAAAGTTTTTAAATCTTGAACTTTAAACTCAAAACTCAAAACTCAAAACTCAAAACTCAAAACTTTCAACTCAGGACTACATCACCAACTTATATCCTTTGCCGTGTACGTTAATAATCTCAACCGAGGGCTCTTCTTTAAGGTGCTTACGTAGTTTGGTAATATAAACGTCCATACTCCTTGCGTTAAAGTAATTATCGTCCACCCAAATGGTTTTTAGGGCAAAGTTACGTTCCAGCACTTTGTTGGCATTATTACAAAGCAACTTTAACAGTTCCGACTCTTTGGTGGTGAGTTTAACAACGCTTTCTCCGTCTATCAATTGTTGCTTTTGGGTGTCAAATTTTAATTTGCCCAACTGATACACATCTTGAAGTGCACTTACACCTTTGGTTCTGCGTATGATTGCTTCCAACCTAAAAAGTAGTTCTTCCATGCTAAAAGGCTTGGTGATGTAATCGTCGGCACCAATTTTAAATCCCTTAAAAACATCTTCCTTCATTGTTTTAGCAGTAAGGAATATGATAGGTATGTCCGCATTAATTAAGCGGATGTCTTTGGCCAGGGTAAACCCATCCTTTTTTGGCATCATAACATCCAATACGCACAAGTCGTAGGTATTTGAGGTAAATGCTTTATAAGCTTCTTCTCCGTCCGGACAAAGGTCGGTTTTGTATCCTTTTGCCTGAAGGTATTCACGCAAAAGCATACCTAAATTTTCGTCATCTTCTGCTAAAAGAAGTTTGTATTCTTTTTCCATTCTTTTGTGCTTTTTATCGGTAAAAAGATTTCAAATTTTGTTCCTACATTAATTTCGCTTGTTACGGTTATAGTTCCACCGTGATCTTCAACAATTTTTTTCACATACGCTAGTCCCAAACCAAAGCCTTTTACATCGTGAACGTTTCCGGTGGGTACGCGGTAAAATTTTTCAAAAATTCTATTTAAATTTTCCTTGGATATACCTAATCCGTTGTCTTTTACGGATATTATTACCCCGTTATTTTTGTTCCATGTGTTAACGTGCAGTATAGGTCTTCCTTTTCGATATTTATAAGCGTTGTCAAATAAATTAAAGATCACATTGGTAAAATGCACCTCGTCCACATAAATTATGTTGTTTTTGGCTTCGAGGCTTTCTATTATTGTCCCGTTTTTATTTTCTATTTTGAGCTTAAAGTTAGTAGAAACATTGTGAATTAATTGGTTTACGTCTATTTTTTTTATTTTGAGCCCAACTTTACCCTTGTCAAATATTGCCATTTGCAGCACTTTTTCTACCTGATAGCTAAGTCTTTTACTCTCATCCTGTATAACGCTAGAGATATGTAGCAAGGTTTTGGGCGTTTTTGCAACAGTTCCGTCTTTAAGCATTTGCGAGGCTAAAGATATGGTAGAAATGGGTGTTTTAAACTCATGTGTCATGTTGTTGATAAAATCATTTTTGATTTCATCAAGCCTCTTTTGCTTAAAAATGATCATAATGGTTATGATAGAGGTAAATATCATAATCAATGTAAAAACCGCCGAAGGAATAAAAGTGGCTACTGAATCCAACATAAAATTGGGTCGTTCGGCAAAATACATATTAATATGGTGTGCTTCGGGATGTGGGTCGTTGGGGAAAAGGTATTTTTGATAGATTGTTTTTGAGGCGTTGGGTTCATATCCAGTAGTGGCCATAGCCATTTTTCCTTTTCCATCGAATATGGCAAATTGAAACTGAAGCGTGATGTTGCGGTCTTCAAGATATTTCATTAGCAGCACATCTACCTTTTCACGGTCAACACGCTCAGATATGGATCTTTTGGGAAAAAACGTGTTCAGAACCATCTCAGCCTTGGCTTCCACCTTGGATTTTAGTTCTTCCTGTATGCTCAGTAATGCATTCGTTAAGGGGCCAAATTTGCTGCTTCGCGTGGATATGGGCGAACGGTTGTCTAAACTAAAAATTAAAGAATCCTCATTGAAAGTGCGCAGGGTAGTACTGATATATTTATCCTGAAGCTGAAACCTAAAGGATATATCCAGGATATCTTCTTCGCTCAATACGCCATTGTTATTTTCGTTGTCGAAATATTTTGGCGACCGTTGCAAATTCTTTGGTAGCCTTTGTGATGCTTGCTGGGTTTTTTGGTAGTATTGCCTAATCATAGATGCTTGTTCGTTAACCTCTTCCAGTTCGAGTTTGTTAACAACGTTGCTCATAGCCTGCTTTACCACTTTGTCAAACTCTTCTTCTTTGCGTTGGCTATCGCTTTGCATCCAAATGGTTTGTATATACACGATACCGGCCAAACTGGCAGCAATAATAAATGATAAAAGATAGATGTATTTCTTGCTCATTTTCGGTATTAAATAACAGGTGCAATATAGCTATTTGCTCACAAATATGGTAAATATTACAATATAAATAGTTGAGTGAATCAACTTGGTAGATGGTTGTTTTGAGCTGAAACGTTTTGCAGGGCTTGCATGGCAGCATTTTGCTGCGATTCTTTTTTCGAATTACCTTGGCCTCGTCCTGTTGCTATATTTTCAATTTCTACTACCGAAACAAACACAGGATCACGTTCCAAAATGCTTGGTATCTCATCGGTAATAAAATGGATCTCGCGTTTGTGTTTTTGTGCCCATTCAATAAGTGCGGATTTATAGTTGTCGTCGTTATCGGATATCTTGTTGAGATCGACAAAAGGTGTCAATATTTTTTTAAGGATAAATTTTCGGCATTTACTATAACCTCCATCTATAAATATGGCGCCTATCAAAGCTTCTAAAGCATCGCCCGGTATATTTGTTTTTTTGAGCGATAAATGGGATTGTGAACTGATAAGCTGATTTAGCCCTATTTTGTTTGCTGTTTTATTTAAAAATAAGCGATTAACAATTTTAGAGCGGGTTTTGGTCAGAAATCCTTCGTTGCGATCAGGATATTTATGAAATAATTCGTGTGCAATAATAGCACCCAGCATGGCATCGCCTAAAAATTCTAGACGTTCATTGTTAATGATTCGCCCATTTTCCCTCTTTTTTAAGGCCGATTTATGAATCAGTGAAACCTCATAAAGTTCTAAATTTCGAGGATAAAAGCCAATAACTTTTCGTAGTAATAAATAAAGCTTTCTCCGTTTGGGAGAAAGCTTTATCATATTCAAGAGTATTTTAATCACAATGTATTAAATTGCTTTAAATATTACCGATGCATTATGTCCACCAAAACCAAATGTATTGGATAACGCAATGTTTACCTCCCGCTTCTGAGCTTTATGAAAAGTCAAATTAAGCTTTGGGTCAATTTCAGGGTCGTCCACAAAATGATTAATAGTAGGTGGTACAATGTTGTTGTTGATTGCCAAAATACAAATAATGGATTCAATAGCCCCGGCAGCACCCAAAAGGTGACCTGTCATCGATTTTGTAGAACTAATGTTCAACTTATAGGCATGTTCTCCAAACACCTGTTTAATGGCAATGGTTTCGGCAATGTCGCCTCGTGGCGTTGCTGTGCCGTGTACATTGATGTAATCTACTTGCTCTGGTTTGATGTCATTATCTTTCATTGCGGCTAACATCACATTTTTGGCACCCAGTCCATCCGGATGGGGAGCTGTAAGGTGATGTGCATCAGCTGTCATACCAGAGCCAACAACTTCGCAATATATTTTGGCACCTCGTGCTTTGGCATGTTCGTATTCTTCAAGAATCAGGGCAGCACCCCCTTCTCCCATCACAAAACCGTCGCGATCTTTATCAAACGGGCGTGAGGCTGTGGATGGATCATCATTTCTTGTAGATAAAGCTTGCATTGAGTTAAAACCGGCTATTCCTGCTTCGCATATAGCTGCTTCGGAACCACCAGTAACAAATACTTTAGCTTTGCCTAAACGGATTAAGTTAAAAGCATCACCTATGGCACTTGTGGACGAAGCACATGCAGAAACGGTATTGTAATTTGGTCCTCGAAAGCCGTACTTCATCGAAATATGACCAGCAGCAATATCTGCTATCATTTTTGGGATAAAGAATGGATTAAAACGAGGGATACCGTCGCCAGTTACGTAATTTGTAATTTCTTCGGAAAATGTTTGAATGCCACCAATTCCGGCGCCCCATATAACACCTACCTCATCATGGTCGATGCTTTCTGTGTCGATACCGGAATCTTGAACAGCCTGCTCAGCTGCAATCAATGCAAACTGAGCAAACATATCAAGTTTTCTAGCCTCCTTACGATCAAAATAATCGGTAGGGTTGTAGTTTTTTACTTCACAAGCAAATCTTGTCTTGAAATTGGTGGCGTCAAAACGAGTAATGGGCTCACAACCACTTACTCCGTTTAACAGGTTTTTCCAGAACTCTTCTACCGAGTTACCTAGCGGAGTTATGGCCCCCAGCCCCGTAACTACTACTCTTTTTAACTCCATAACTTCTAATAAAGTGTACTACTTCGTTAATTTACTTACTTAGCGTTTTCCTCTATATAAGAGACGGCATCACCAACTGTGCCAATGTTTTCTGCTTGATCATCAGGAATAGCGATGTTAAATTCCTTTTCAAACTCCATGATCAACTCAACTGTGTCAAGAGAATCCGCTCCTAAATCATTAGTGAAGCTTGCTCCAGTTGTAACTTCAGTTTCGTCAACGCCTAGTTTGTCTACGATGATTGCTTTAACTCTTGATGCAATGTCAGACATAGCTTTTAATTTTAAGTTAATAATTGAAATGTAATTGATTAAAAATAACAGTGCAAAGGAAAAAAAATAGCCATAAGAAGCCAAATATAATTCAAATTAAATTATTAAAGAAAGTTTTTTTTCTATTTTTGATGCTTTGAAGTCTATATTTTTCAAATATTAAATATCAGTAAATGAATAAGGTAGCTATATTCGCCTCAGGGTCGGGAAGTAATGCGGAAAACATCGTAAATCACCTAAAAAGGAGGCTTAATTCGGCCAATTTTCACTTTTTTACTAACAGCTCTAAAGCTTATGTAAATGAGCGAGCGCATAAATTGAACGTGAAGCTGACATTATTTTCAAAAGAGGAGTTTTTTAATAGTGATAAAATAGTTGAAATTTTAATAGCTGAAAAATGTGATCTTATCGTTTTGGCCGGATTTTTATGGTTGATGCCTAAAAACATTGTTCAAGCGTTCAAGGGCAGAATTATCAATATTCATCCTGCTCTTTTGCCCAAGTATGGCGGTAAGGGGATGTATGGTAAACGGGTACATGAAGCAGTTGTGGCCAACAGCGAAACGGAGAGTGGCATCACCATTCACTATGTGGACGAAAATTACGACGAAGGGAAAATTATTAAACAGGTGCGTTGTGCTGTTTTGCCTGCGGACACCCCCGAAGATGTGGAACGTAAGGTACACGAACTTGAATATGAACATTATCCAAAGGTGGTGGAGGAGGTTTTGGCTATTGGCTTATAGCTGATGGCTTGTAGCAAATAGCCTTTTTGAACCTCGGAGTGCAACTCAGACTAAGCTATAAATAATGTTGCGCCCCGAGTAAAGGGGATGGGGTTATAACGGAAGGCGGTTTCTGCATAAGTTTTAACCTGCCCTATTCATAAATTTTATGAATAAGGCACCAAAGGCCGATTCTGCCTAAACAGAATCGAGGGTTAACCCTCGAAAAAGTTTACGTAAACTTTTTCGGCTTTCCGCCTATAACAGCTATTAACCTGAAAAATGCGTGCATTTTTCAGGTTAATAGCTGGCATCTTACTCTAAGTTGTTTCATAATCTTTTAACAAAAACGGATTCTTTTACCGATTTCTTTTATCCTTCTATTTCCTTCCTTATCTCCTCATATCCGCAAACTACATAAAAAATTGAAGTTCCCGATTATTTATGATACAATTGATTCGTAATTTGTTGTTTTTGGAGTCTGCTTTGGATAATTATCCATCATTCGATGGGTTCCAAAGTTGGCATTTTGTTTAAT
>JAGXIO010000037.1 GCA_024635555.1 Saccharicrinis sp. | reverse complement strand
TCCACAAAGTACGCAATAATTTACGTTTTTAAAATCCAGACCGCGACAATCGAATAGAACAACTCGAAATTTTCCTACACCCAAAATATTCAAAGCATATCACCTTAATTATTAACAGTTGATGCTTGCTGAGTAGTTACCTCTTTTTTGCAACTTGTTAGGGCCAGTGCAAACGCAAAAATAATTAATATTGTATTTTTCATTTTCATTCTTTAATTGTTTAAATATCTTGTCTTATCTTTTTATGTAATGCTATAGAGTTAGAAAATACCAAATGGTTGCGTGGTTAGGGTTCTGTATAAAAATAAATCGCCAGTCTCAATATCTTTTATTTACATCTTTTTAAGACACATCCTCACATCCCCAAATCCTCACATCCCCAAATCCTCACATCATCACATCATCACATCATCAAATCATCACATCCTCTAAGGTTTTAGCTTGTCGTAGGCTTCCACAATTCTTTGTACTAAGGGATGACGCACAATATCGTTTATATCAAAAAGTATTATTTTAATCCCTTTTATATCTTTTAAAATACGCATGGCCTGTACCAATCCCGACATGGATTTTCGAGGTAGGTCAATCTGTGTGATATCACCAGTTACCACGTATTTGGTGCTTTGACCCATGCGTGTTAGGAACATTTTAATTTGGTTGGTAGTGGCGTTTTGCGCTTCATCTAAAATAACAAAAGCCTCGTTGAGTGTTCGTCCGCGCATAAAGGCCAATGGCGCAATTTGTATGGTACCGTTTTCCATGTATTCCTTTAATTTGGCTGCGGGAAGCATATCCTGCAAGGCATCGTACAAAGGTTGCAGGTAGGGATCAATCTTCTCCTTCATGTCGCCCGGTAAAAAACCAAGTTTTTCGCCAGCTTCCACTGCCGGGCGACTTAATATGATACGGCGCACTTCTCTTTTCTTTAAAGCCCTCACAGCAAGAGCAATAGCTGTATATGTTTTTCCGGAACCGGCAGGTCCCACGGCAAGGAGAAGATCATTTTTGTCGTACTCTTGCACAAACAACTTTTGGTTTGGCGTGCGGCCTCGGATGGGTTTTCCGTTGATGCCGTATAAAATTACATCATTTCCTTCCACCGTGCGGCCCACAGCACCACTTTCGATAATTTCGAGCATGGAGTGTTCGCTTAGCACATTATATTCGTTATAATGTTCGAGTAAAAGATGAACCTTCTCTTCAAAATTATTCACTTCCTCTTCCTCTCCCATTACCTTGAGCCAGTCGCCACGGGCAATGATGCGGAGTTTGGGAAACCTATTTTTAAGCAAATCGAGCTTAACGTTTTTAACGCCCAAAAATTCAATTAAATCTATCGATTCTAGGTATATCAGTTTTTCTATCATATGGTAAAATGAGTAATAACGGTTACAAATAAACAACAAATATTGTTACATTTAAAGTTTATAATAATTCACTACAAAATATACTAATGCAAAAAAAACTAACTGCTTTTGAAGAGCTACTCAATATAATGGACGAGCTGAGGGAAAAATGTCCTTGGGATAAAGAACAAACCAATGAAACCTTAAGAACCCTTACCATTGAAGAAACCTATGAGTTGGCTGATGCCATTATTAAAAACGACGCTGGGCTGATTAAAAAGGAATTGGGTGATCTCCTCCTTCATATTGTGTTTTACGCCAAAATTGGCGAGGAGAAAAATCAATTTTCCATTAAAGATGTGATTGATGCGCTTAATGAGAAGTTAGTGTATCGTCATCCACATATTTTTGGGGATACTGTGGTGAATGATGCCAGAGGAGTAGAAGAAAACTGGGAGCGATTAAAGTTGAAGGAAAAAGGGGGTAATAAAACGGTATTGGGTGGTGTGCCCGATTCGCTGCCTGCCATGGTTAAGGCCAATCGGATACAGGATAAGGCTCGTGGAGTGGGCTTCGATTGGGAAAATAGGGAGCAGGTATGGGATAAGGTACAGGAAGAGATGGACGAAGTGAAAGTAGAAATAGCCAAGGGCGATGCGGATAAGATTGAAGCTGAGTTTGGAGATCTACTGTTTTCTATCATCAATACCGCCCGGTTATATGGCGTGAATCCGGAAAATGCGCTGGAGCGAACCAACCGCAAGTTTATATCGCGCTTTAATTATCTCGAAGAAAAAACCATTACACAAGGCATAGATTTAAAAAGTATGTCGCTCAAAGAGATGGACAAAATATGGGACGAGGCAAAAAGAATGGAATAAGCTTAGACGGAAATTAAAATTGTAATAAATAACTTTTTAAACTAAACCTTTACATTGTAAATCATTTTTCGTAAATTATTTAAGTATTTAAACTACCTAAAATACTACCATTATGAAAAATCTTAAAAGTATTTTTATTTTTGCGTTTGCACTGTTTTTTATGTTTGGATGCAAACAAAAGCCCAGCATAGGTTTGCTTATGGATAGCCTGCAAACGGAACGATGGGAAAAGGACATGAACCTTATTGAGGAAAATATAAAAAAGCTGGGAGGTACATGTACAGTAGCTATTGCCAATTCCGACGCCGAAAAGCAATTGGAACAGGCAAAGGAAATGATTGCAAATGGAGTTGAAGTGCTGATTGTAGTAGCGGTAGATTCGAAAAAGGCCTGCGATATTGTTACTTATGCACATCAAAATTATGTGCCCGTTATTTCCTACGACCGCCTAATCAAAAATTGCATGCTCGATTATTACATAGCAACTGATAATATAGAGATTGGTGAGCTGCAAGCCAATTATCTTAGCCGGATAAAACCACAAGGTAAGTACGGAATTGTAGGCGGTTCTATGATTGATAACAATGCGCACCTACTTTATTTGGGACAGATGAATATTTTGCAGCCTCTGGTGGAAAAAGGAGATATAGAAATTGTTTTTAGTCAGTATTCAGATAGCTGGTCATTACACGAAGGATATAAAATTACCAACAACTATCTTAATAAAGACGGTGCTCAACTGGATGCCGTAATTGCGGGCAATGATGTGTTGGCGGCGGGCGTTATTAGTGCGCTTAAAGAACATCATATGGAGGGCAAAGTGCTAGTAGCAGGGCAGGATGCCGAAATGCAAGCCATTAGAAATATAGTAGCAGGAAACCAAACTATAACTATTTCTAAACCCATCGAATCCATGGCTTTTGCCGCAGCCAATGCAGCCATTAAAATTGCCCATGGAAAAGCTCCATCAGATATGAACTTAACCATCAATAATGGTAAGCATCTGGGTCCTACTATTTTGTTGCCTGCACAGGTGGTGCACCGCGAGAATATTAAAATGACCGTAGTTTCTGAAGGTTCTATTGAAGATTGGGGTAGTAAGTAGCTGGGGGCTAATTTCTAGTGGCTAGTGGCCGTTAACTTATAGCTGTTAGCCGCTAGTTTATGGCTTGATACTCTTGATGCTTTTCAGTCTTGTCCAAGTTCGAGATGAAAACAAAATAGATAGTAACGTTTTATACTTTTCAACGTAAATATTTGCACAATTAAAAATAATGTGTTTACCTTGTTAGCGAATACTAACTAACGTATTTTAATAATGCTTACAGAACGCCAGCAACAAATAATAGAAGCCTCCATAGATTTAATTGATCAAAAAGGTATTCAGGGATTCACAATTAAAAATTTATCAAAGGAGATTGGAATATCAGAGCCGGGTATTTATCGTCATTTCGATAGTAAGGTGATAATACTGAGTGCCATTTTGGATACTTTTAAAGAGGGTATGAACGCGTACCATCAAAGCAAAGATAAGGATAGTAACGATGCAGCTGAAGTGCAGATAAAAGAGTTTTTTAGCACGGTATTTATGATGTTGAGTATTAAGCCTGCCCTTGTTTCGGTGATTTTTGCGGAAGAGATATTTCAAAATGAGGCTGCACTCACAACTAAAGTTAGGGAGATACAAGAAGCCAGCGAAAAAGTATTATTTACTATGCTAAAGGATTTACCCCTCAATAAAAAAATAGCAGATACAGATCCTGAATTATTCATCATTTTTTTATTCGGTTCGGTAAGGCTGTTGGTGCGCAAATGGAAGGTGAGTAATTATGGTTTCGACCTTAATAAAAAGGGACAAGCTTTGATTGATACAATTTTAAAGGTAATAGTTTGAAAATTTAAACTTGAAAATTGTAAACAATGATAGTAATATTTATAGTAGAATGAAAAAAACGATTCTTTATCTTGCTGTGACGTTTCTGGCCGTTTTTGGTTTAGTAACGCTGTTTTTAACTACTTCGATTATTCTCGATTTATTTGGGATCAGAGCTATGGAAGGCAATTATGTACCGTTTATTATTTGGGCAAACTTCATTAGCAGTATGCTTTATCTTATCTCGGCCTATGGGTTTGTTCAACGCAAAAGATGGACTTTCAAACTTCTGGGTTCTTCGGCCATCATTCTTATTGTCGCGTATGCAGGCTTGTTTTGGTACATGAATGCCGGAGGGCTGTATGAAGTTAAAACTGTTGGAGCAATTGCTTTTAGAATTGGTTTTACACTCTTGTTTACGGCAGTTGCATTTTTCACCATTAGCAAGAGGTGCGAAAAAATTGAGACTGCGATAATTATGTGAATTAAATACGAATAGGATGAAACAAGTTTTTTTACTGATATCAATCATGTTGAGTTTGAACACCGTGGCCCAGAAACCACTTGGTTTGGAGGAGTGCTACATCCTAGCCGAGAAGGCGCACCCCATATCGAGACAAAGCGATTTGCTTGGAGAAAAATCAACATACGAACAGTCAGAAATTAAAAAGAACGCTTTGCCTCAACTAAGCTTGAACGGCAAGGCTACATGGCAATCGGAAGTGATTCAAATTCCACTGAAAATACCCGGCACAACTATTAATTATCCCAACAAGGACCAGTATCAGGCTACTTTAGATTTGGAGCAACTAATTTATAATGGTAATAGCATTGCTAAACGCTCTGCACTAAAGGAAGCCGAAACGCTATCTGAGCAGCAACAGGTTGAAATCACCTTGTATGGCCTCAAAAATCGTGTAAACCAATATTTTTTCAATGCCTTGCTGCTTCAGGAGCAAACCGATTTACTGGAAGCTAAGCATAAGCAACTGGAAGCCCGAATGGGAGAAGTGGCCTCTGCTGTGAAATTTGGAACGGTGTTGTCATCGGAAAAAAGTGTTTTGCAAGCTGAAGTTTTATTGACACGTCAAGATATTATCCGCGTTAAAAAGGATAAGGAAACGGCTTTAAGTCAGCTCTCGGCTTTGATTTCTACTGAAATAGATTCGGCTGTACGTCTCCAAAAACCTGACCTATCTGTTGCGCAGCCAAAGGATTTGCAACGGCCAGAACTAAAGTTTTATGATTTAAAAAACGAAGAGCTTACCCAGCGACAGAAACTGCTCGGCATAGAAAACTATCCTCGTCTTTCGGGTTTTGCACAAGCAGGTTACGGTAATCCCGGACTGAACATGCTGAATAATAGTTTTGATGATTTTTACATACTCGGTGCCCGGCTAAAATGGAGTTTTTTTGACTGGGGCAGAACCCGGGATAAAAAACAAGCCCTCGAAATATCTAAAGAAATGATGGTCACCGAAAAAGAAACTTTTGTACTGAACAACAACATAGAAATGCAGCAGGCCTTAAACGAAATTGATAAATACAGTGCACTTTTGGAGGCTGATCAGGAAATTGTGGTTTTAAGGCATTCCATTGTTGTCTCCAGTCAATCGCAATTAAAAAATGGAGCCATTACCGCTTCGGAATATCTTACGGAATTTAACAAATTGTACAGTGCCGGTATAAATCAGAAATTGCACGAATTGCAGTTGGAGCTTGCTAAGGCTAATTATAGAATTGTACAAGGTTGTCCCGATTAAAACGGTTGTCGCTAATAAAAGGAAATATTCGCTATACTTGGGAGTCAATAAGCGAGAGTAAATATTAACATTCAGAACACCAGTAGTTATCAGTCTTGATACTTGATATTTGTATCTTGATACTAATTTTAAAAGTATGAAAACATTCACTTTAATTACTATCACCATAATTGCCGCTTTATCCACAGGCTGCAAACAAGAACCTACTGCCGATGCCTACGGGAATTTTGAAGCGACCGAGATAACGGTTTCGGCAAAAGGTCAGGGCGAAATAAAGAATTTAAACCTTGAGGAAGGCAGTATTTTAAAGAAGAATGCCATCGTGGGTCTCATAGACACCATGACCTTGTATTTGAATAAGATGCAGCTTTTGGCTCAAAAAGAGGTGGTACGGTCAAAATCGGGAAATATATGGTCGCAGATAGCGGTGTTGCAATCGCAGTTAAAAACTGCCGAATCGGAATTGAACAGGGTGCAAAACATGTTTAATGAGGAGGCGGCCACCAGCCGGCAGCTCGACCGAGCACAGAGCGAAGTGGAGGTGCTGCAAAAAAGAATGGATAACGTAAAAACGCAGAATGCACCTATCGTAAGCGAAGTAAATAGTATAGAGGCTCAGATAGCGCAAATACAGCATCAAATAGAAGATAGTAAAATATCCAATCCCGTAAACGGCACCGTGCTCAACCAATATGCCGAGCCTGGCGAGATAACGGCCTTTGGCAAACCACTTTATAAAATTGCCAATCTGGATGAAATGACCTTGCGGGTTTATATCAGCGAAACGCAGCTGTCACAGATTAAAATAGGCGAAAAAGCGAATTTGAACATTGACTTTGGAGAGGATACAAAAAGTTATGAAGGAAAGATAAGCTGGGTTTCGTCTTCCGCTGAATTTACCCCTAAAATAATACAAACCAAAGAAGAACGCATAAATCTGGTGTATGCCGTTAACATTAAAGTAAAAAATGATGGTAGCCTAAAAATAGGTATGCCCGGGGAGGTTTATTTTAAATAGAGATCAGGGCAAGGGGTAAGGAGCAAGGAGCTTGAAGACTGTTTATTGCTAACTGTTTTCCCGTCAAGAAATAAATTTGAATAAGGTGACGGGATGTTGAACGAAGTGAATTGGAGCAAAGCGGAAATCGACATAGTCAAATCCCGATACTTTTAATTTACCTTACTTCGGGGTCGCTTCGCTCCAACTGATAACTGATTACTGAAAATGGGCATAAAAATACAACATATTAGCAAATCCTACGGAACGGTGGAAGCGTTGCGTGACATTACTTTTGAGGTTAAGCCGGGCGAACTCTTTGGTTTGATAGGCCCGGATGGTGCAGGTAAAACAACCCTGTTCCGCATTCTCACCACCCTGCTTTTTGCCGATGAAGGAACGGCAAGTGTAGCCGGTATGGACGTGGTGAAAGATTACCGCGACATCCGCAAGGCTGTGGGCTATATGCCGGGGCGTTTTTCGTTGTACCAAGATTTAAGTGTGGAGGAGAATTTGGATTTTTTTGCTACGATTTTTGGCACTACGGTAGAGGAGAATTACGATTTGATAAAAGACATTTACATTCAGATAGAGCCTTTTAAAAAACGCCGTGCCGGGGATCTTTCGGGAGGTATGAAACAAAAGCTGGCGCTTTCGTGTGCGCTGATTCACAAACCCAAGGTGCTTTTTTTGGATGAACCGACAACTGGTGTAGACCCAGTTTCGCGTAAGGAGTTTTGGGAAATGCTCAAACGTCTTAACGCCAAAGGCATCACCGTTCTGGTATCCACGCCCTACATGGATGAAGCCGCGCTGTGCGACAGGATTGCATTAATACAAGAAGGCGAAATACTAGTCGTGGATACACCTGAAAATATTGTTGCCAACCATAAATATGCCTTGTACAAGATAGCTGCCAAAAGCACCTATAAGCTCATTGGCGATTTGAAAAATTTCGAAGGCAAAAAGAGTGTGTATGCTTTTGGTGAATTCATCCACTATACCCATTCCAACAATGATTTTTCTGAAGAGAAGTTAAGTGAATACTTGAATGAAAAAGGGCATGAGGATATAAGAATAGGCAAAGCCAAGGCTGGGATAGAGGATGTATTTATGGCGTTGTCAGAAAAGAAGGAGGTACAACAATGAAGGAGACAGAAAAGGTAATCGTAGTAAAAGAACTCACCAAAAAATTCGGAAGTTTTACCGCCGTGGATAATATTAGTTTTGAGACAGGCAAAGGGGAGATATTTGGTTTTTTGGGAGCCAACGGAGCAGGCAAAACCACCGCCATGAAAATGTTGATAGGCATATCTAAGCCTACCTCCGGCGAAGCTGTCATAAACGGGTTCGACGTGATAACACAACCCGAGAAAGTAAAAAAGACCATCGGCTACATGAGCCAAAAATTTTCGATGTACGACGACCTCAATATCATGGAAAATATCACTTTTTTTGGCGGGATATATGGCTTGTCGCGAAAGGAGATAAAGGAAAGGGGAGGAGCGGTGATAGAAAAGCTTGGCGTGCAGGATGTTGCTAAAAAGCAGGTGGGCTCACTGCCGTTGGGATGGAAACAAAAATTGGCCTTTTCTGTGGCCTTGATACACGAGCCTAAAGTGGTATTTCTGGACGAGCCAACAGGTGGGGTCGACCCCATCACCCGACGACAGTTTTGGGAGATGATTTATGCCGAGGCCGATAAAGGAACCACCATTTTTGTAACCACCCATTATATGGACGAAGCCGAATATTGCGACCGGGTATCCATTATGGTGGAAGGTAAAATTGAAGCCCTGGACTCACCCCTAAATCTTAAAAAACAATTTGATGCTTCGTCTATGGATGGGGTATTCCAAAAACTGGCGCGCAATGTGGAATAATTTTAAATCGAAATTCTTCGGCACAAACTTTAAACGGTTTAAGGGATTTGTGAAAAAAGAATTCTATCATATTTTTAGGGATAAGCGTTCTATGTTTATCCTGTTTGGTATGCCCATTGCCCAAATTCTGCTTTTTGGTTTTGCCATAACTAACGAAATTAAAAACGTGAACATTGGCATCTTGGATAAATCAAAAGATTCGGAAACCATACATATCACAAACAGAATAAGCTCTTCGCCATATTTTAAGATAAAAAATATTGTGAGCAGTGAGCAGCAAATAGAAGCTATTTTTAAAAAGGGCCAAGTGAAGGCCGTGTTGGTATTTGAAAAAGATTTCGGGAAAAATCTACGATCTACAAACCAGGCCAATGTTCAGATCATCAGCGATGCCACCGATCCCAATACGGCCAATACGGTTACTAATTACATCCAATCTATTTTGCAGGATTACCAACGCGAGATTAACTTGGGTGTTCCCGCAACGACGCCAATAGAAGTGCGTTCGCGGATGTTTTATAACCCGGAACTGAAAGGTGTTTTTAATTTCCTCCCCGGTGTTATGACGGTTATTCTGATGCTGGTGTCGGCCATGATGACCTCCATCTCCATCGCCCGCGAAAAAGAACAAGGCACTATGGAAGTGCTTTTGGTTTCGCCTTTAAAACCTTTTCAAGTTATCCTTGGCAAGGTGTTTCCTTATATCTTTTTATCCATTATAAACGCTATCGTCATCTTGCTGCTGGGCTTTGTAGTATTTGGTATGCCGGTGCAGGGAAGCTTTTTTTTGCTGGCACTCGAAACGATTTTGTTTATTCTTTGTGCCTTGTCATTGGGCATTCTTATATCCACCATATCAAAAACGCAGCAAGCAGCTATGATGATTTCACTTATGGGATTGATGTTACCAATTATCCTTTTGAGCGATTTTATTTTTCCTATTTCCAGCATGCCTTGGCCGCTGCAGGCCATCAGCAATATTATCCCCGCCAAATGGTATAACTTGATTTTAAAAGGTGTGATGATCAAAGGTGTGGGTCTCCAGTTCCTTTGGAAAGAGACGCTTATACTGTTGGGTATGACCGTATTTTTTATCGTTTTAAGTGTAAAAAAATATAAAATCCGTTTAGAGTAATGAAGACGATAGGCTACATAGTACAAAAGGAATTCCGGCAGATTTTTAGGAATAAGGCCATGTTGCCTATTATTTTCGTTATGCCTATTCTACAATTGCTTATTCTTTCCAATGCGGCAACATTCGACATTAAAAACATTCGATTGTCGTATGTTGATAACAACAGAACCTCAACCTCCAGGGCATTGATCAATTCCTTTGATGCTTCCGATTATTTTAAAGTACTTGGCATGGAACCTTCGCACGCAAAAGCCTATGAGGCGATGGAAAATGGGACGGTGGATGTGATACTGGAAATACCTAAAAAATTTGAGCAAGATCTAAGTCTGGGAAAAGGCACAGCGATAGGGGTTTACATAAATGCCATCGACGGCGCAAAGGCTGGGGTCGAAAATGTTTATGTGAACCAGGTTGTGCAAAGTTTTAGTAAGCAAGTGCAATTGAAATATTTATCCTCGACGGAGAGAGCCGTAATGGCAGCCAATGTGGTCAGCGTGCCCGCCTTTTGGTACAACAAGGAATTAGATTATAAAACATTTATGGTGCCCGGCATATTGGTGCTGCTGGTCACTATGGTCACGTTGTTCCTATCGGCGATGAATATTGTACGCGAAAAAGAAACAGGCACCTTGGAACAGATAAACGTAACGCCCATCAAAAAGTACCAGTTCATCATTGGCAAATTATTTCCTTTTTGGGTGTTAGGATTGGTACTTTTAACGGTGGGACTTCTGCTCGCCAAACTGGTGTTTCAGGTTCCTATGGTGGGTAGCGTAGCTTTGTTGTATCTTTTTACCGCCGTGTATTTGCTATTGATTTTGGGAATGGGTTTGTTGGTATCAAATTATACCGATACCCAGCAGCAAGCTATGTTTATCGCTTGGTTTTTTATTGTGATATTTATATTGCTCAGCGGTCTTTTTACTCCCATCGAAAGTATGCCCGTTTGGGCACAAAAAATCACTTATCTAAATCCCATTCGTTATTTTGTCGAAATCATCCGTATGGTGATGTTAAAGGGTTCCGGTTTTTGGGATATCGCCAGACAATTGGCTGTAATTGCAGGATATGCTTTAGCATTAAATGTTATAACGGTTTGGGGCTATAAAAAGACCCGGTGATGGGAAACTTTGTAAAGAAGATTTTCGAGTTGGGATTTGTCAAAATCTGTCCATGGTTTTGTCGATTTTTCAGAAAGGAAAATCTCACAAAACTTATATTGGGATAAAATGGGAGAGGTGCAATGGCGGTCAAAGGACAGTCAGGCATCTATTTCTTTAGTCTTTCGTCCTTATTTCTTGAGCAATCTCTTCGAAGTCAAGTTTGATTATTTCCCAAATCTTATCTTTATAGCAAATGGGGGTAAAATCATTTTCGGCAGTATCAAAGTTTGTCAAACTATTTAAAAATAAATTCATATACGATTACAGTTCGTGATGAATAATATTTTGATCAAATCTAGCTAATCTAGGATTGTTTATTTGTTTTATTTCAGCCGAAACTGTTTGCTTTCCATAGAAACTAATTAGTTCGTTAATTTCATCATCATTTCCTCTCTCCAATATACGCTTGATTATTGTCCTTTTTTGTTTTTCCCAATCAATGGTATTAATATCTGTATCCCAAAATAATATTTGACGAAACTTACCAAGATTTGACTTGTTTTTATTGGCGCTTCCTGCGGCAACAGCATTTACTTCATAACTAGCCTGTAAGAGCATGAAATAGTCTTGATCTACATCAAAGGTTTTTGAAAGTTTAATCGATAGAATTGGCGTAATCTTTCTTTTTCTATTTAATATGGCACTAATTGTTTGTTTGTGTTCACCTATAGAAGATGCTAGCTGGCTACCCTTTAATCCACGATTTTTTAATTCTCTTTTAAGAATGTATCCTGGATGAATACCTTTTATCTTTTCAAGCTCTGGTAACATATCTATGTTTTTATGTTCTTCTATACAAAGGTATGAAAAATATTCACCTTGTAAACGATATTGTTTACTATTTATCTAAACTAGTGTTTGGTTTTGCCGAAGGCTAACTTTTAAATAACCTCATATACATTACCATCATTTCAACTATGAAATGGTTATTTTATCTGCTAAAATAGTAATTATTTAAAAGGATAGTTCGTTGGTAGAGCCTTTTGTTTTATTCTGGTGTTAATTACATGTCTGGCAAAATGATGGCCGATGTCCGGTTTTTTGCATATTCTTGCAAACAGTTTTTGTTTGGCATAATATCAATTTGGCATAAATCTATAATGGCCTATTATTTTAAAATCGAACAAACAATCTGCAACTACCTGCCCGGCACCAATATTATGCACAATTAAATACCGCTTTCCGTCTTTGGTTTTCTCGTTTACCACAATGCCAATATGGGTTAGGCCTTGCCCCAAATCCCAGGCAACAATATCCCCGGGTACATAATCATTTGAATTTTCAGTAATGTTCTTTTCAGTTCCAAAGCGAGAAAAAAATGTCATTAGGTTGGGAACCCGGCGGTGATCTATATTCGTATCCGTTTTTGTTAAGCCCCAGTTGTTTGGATATTTACTAAAATTAGCTTTCATATCTTCGTGAACGAGTTTTTGAAGATCGATGCCTAGCTTTCGGTAGGCTCTAATGATGACATCTGTGCAAACGCCCTTGTTACTGGGAACATCCCCATTGGGATAAGGTATGGAGAAATATCTACCGTCGTAACTCACCTCTTGTTCTGTAAGTTCCATTGCTGCTGCGGATAAGGTTTTAAACCCAGTTTCTTGCGCATTACTTTGCTGCATGAAAGAGAGCACGATTATAGCAACAAAATATTTTAGCAAATACTTCATTTTATCAACTATTGGAAAAAGTAGAAGAATAAATAGGCTTAAATGTTTTCAATATATTATAATTTAAACGAGACTTAATCAATGATTCAGCTCCACCACTTTTCCCAATTCCACTTGGTAAGATGGTGGTTGGTTATCAACACTAATCCGCGGATTGCCTGTAAAATAGATATTTCCCGCAGCAGCCATTTCTACATCCAGATTTTCTGTAGCAAAAACATAGCCTGGGTTTACCGATCGTTGGATATATTTCACTTTACCTGCAACCAACTCACGGGCATCTATTGAAGCGAGTCCCTCCGAAGTCGCGCTAAAAACCTCTGCCTCTCCTTTAAAAATATGTGTTCCCACATTGCTGCCGTACGCCGCAATGGATAGGTTTTTGGCTTTAATCGTCATATTACTGTTGGTAAATGCCCCCCTACCATTAATTACCATCGAAAAATTGTCAAGCTTTAACGTATCTAGGGTTGCAATCTCAGCAGGCCAGTTAGAGGTTATGTTTTTATACGATGGAGCATGCAATGTTACTTCGGCAGCCTGCTTTTTTCTAAATCCTTTGCCATCTGCCTCCACATGGATAGTTCTTCCATTTTGCCTTATTTTTAGGTCGGAAACAACAAAGGCAAGTCCTTCGAGCCTTGCATTATACACCGTGTCATTTTTCAATATTAATTTCACCGAAGTTTCTATCACCACATTATCAAAAGGCTCCAGCGGCAATGTTTTAAACACAGTATCATCGTCGCTGGTAAGCGCATCCATATAATTACAACCCAACAGAAATAATACCAACACTATTAGGCAAAAGCCACAACTCTTCATAAGCTATTCTTTTTATAATTAAATCGGTAGCCTAAGCCAAACTCAATAAATTCGGCCCTGAAAAAACTGGCTTTAATACTGAAATTAGCAAACAGGTTTGGTATAATATTATGGCGCAATCCCACTCTGGGATAAATAGGTTGAGGCGTATCTATTTGTGAGTAAAGATAAACGCCCACATTTACAAAAGCAGTTGTTGAACCCATAATCCATTGTTTTCCACCACTGGCTCCGTAAAAGAGACGTTGTGCACCTACATCCTCATGGTTAAACTCTTGATAAACAAAGGGGGCTGCACCGAAATAAAATAGGTCTAAACCCGCACTCCATGCCGATTTAACTGAAGGATGCCACACATGATGTATGCTTAGGCTGGCGGAGGAATAGATGTTAAAGTTATACTCGGCAGCCTGACTGCGGGCATAGTTCATAAATACTTCAATATCCCGTCGGTTGCTTGCAGGAGCCTCTTGCCGTGATAAGAGCGGTGGTAATTGCGGGTTAAAATGGTAGGCGGCGCCCACCCCAAGTGTTAAAGTGTTGATGCCGTTGTTGGGTTTGCGGCTGGCTCCATTCGACATGTGATTGAGCGAAGCGGAAGTGCTTACCGACCAATTCTTTAAAACGCGGTAAGAGGCGTATAAGCCCAAACCTATATAGGCATTAAAGTGGGCACCAAAAATTTGATTTTCAGGATTGTGTTGGTAGTCAAATGGTCGGTTGGTATATCCTAGCCCTAATGCTAACTTATTTTTTAACGAAAATCGTGGTGTTCGGACAATAGGGAAATGAAGATAAGGATATAATGCTAAGCCCTGACCGTAAATTTGCGGATTACCGTATGAGTTGTAAAAGAGACCGATGCCCACTTCGGGGAAGTTGTACCACTGCTGCCAGCCGTCTTTGTCGAATCGCAGTAAGCTATAGTTGACCTCAACACCTCTCGAAAAGTCATCAATGAAATAAATCATGTTGGCATGATGCGGAATCACTATTCCATGATGGTAAAGCACCGAAACAGCATGTTGATTTGGAATCGTCGCTTCGTTGTCTTGAGCATAAATATCGTTAAGTCCTGAAAATATTGAGACTATTAAGTAAACCGATAGAGCCAATAGTTTGTATGTGGATATATAATGGTTATTGCTTTGCACCTTTGTCCAACCTGTATTATTCATATTAATTTTTCAGCTGCAAAAATGCGAAACTCTAGGCAATGATTCTCTCTTTTTTATAATTATTTTTACTTCTTGCTTTTATTTGCCATATGCCTACACGGTGCAGGCGTGGAACTCGCCATTATCATCACTTTTTCCCGGATATAGAAAACTCTCCTAGCTCTAGTGATACACATCTGCATTATATTGACGGAATAAATGATTTGTATATCTTTACGAGGTGTGTAACTAAAATAAACCACAAAAATGAATGAAACAAAAAAGCCGAAGGACAATTATTTAGACAATCATTTCATACACAAAAGTAACTGGTTACGAGCAGCAGTTTTGGGTGCAAATGATGGTATTTTATCAACTGCAAGTCTTGCCATTGGAGTTGCGGCTGCAAGTGATACTAGAGACCCAATTGTGCTAGCTACGATAGCAGGATTGGTAGCCGGTGCCTTATCCATGGCAGCTGGAGAATATGTATCCGTTAGCTCCCAAACTGACATAGAAAATGCTGATATAGAAAGAGAAAAGGATGAATTAAAAGAAATGCCCGAAATTGAATTGCAACGATTAGCAGAGATTTACGAAAAAAGAGGATTAAAAAAGGAAACCGCATTGACTGTAGCAAAAGAGTTAAGCGAAATAGATGCTTTAGCTGCACATATTCGAGATGAATTGGGAATTAATGAAATAAGTCAGGCAAAACCAATGCAAGCAGCATTTGCTTCAGGTGCAGTATTTACGGTTGGGGGTTTGCTTCCGCTTATTGTAGTGTTATTATTACCATTAAAAAGTATGGAATATTCTCTTTATGGTTTTGCTCTTTTCTTTTTAATTATTTTGGGTGTGTTGGCCGCTAAAACAGGTGGCTCAAGTGTAAGGAGAGCAATAATCAGGATTACATTTTGGGGTACAGTAGCCATGGGATTAACAGCATTTGTTGGATATTTGTTTGGTGTAAATATTTAATGCCTCAAGTTTCGGAAAGTGAAAAATGCGTGCATTTTTCAGGTTAAAATGATTCAGATATGAGTAGTACTCTTACTCAAAAACTAATAATTTTATAAAACAATTTAGGTACCTCAATTAAAACCTCCTGCTCCAAACATCTTTTTTATTTATGGAATAAGGAATGCTCAACGTTTCGGCGTATGTCTTTTTTCGGTAGGCCATCCAAATGTCTTTTTGGTTTGGGCATAGGAATGGCTGGTGGCAATTGCTTGTCAGTAATTGATTTTGCTTAGTTATGTTTCCGTACGGTTAAATATTTTATGATGAAATATGTACGGAACTAGATGTGACGGAATCCAACCTTAGGATGAGCCTAGAGCCATGCGACTCACCCGAAAAGGTTTTTGAGGAAGACCTACTCAATTATTTTACCCTCACCTTTTTTGCTTTAACAGGAACAACCCACCTTTATTTCCAAGTCACCTTCCAAAATGAATCCCACCCCTTAAAAATGCTTCAAGATTCTTTGGTGTCTTAGGGGTTATTTAAAATTTTAATTTTGTGCTTGTTTATTTTCTGGTTTTGCCCTTGTTCACCTCCTGTGAACGAATTTTTTCGGGCATCAAATGGTTTCGCTGTTTTTTTGAGTCTCTACTTTTATGCATTCCTTCTTAACAGGGAATGTTTCATTTCATCCATTTTGTCGGTTCTTTTGTCGAATCTCTTTTGGCTTCTGGCTATGCGTTTTCTTCTGTTTTTGCTGCTATTAAAGCGATAGAGTGTCTGTTTATCAGGATTTAATGAGAGACGATTGTTGAATGTACTATGCACCACATGTAGCTGCGCTGTACTTAATTTCCTTTCCAAATATCTTTATTTTATTGCGGTATCTAAATTCCTAAATATTCTTTTTTTAAATTATTAAAACAAATTTTGTTTTTAAAATAATTTATTAATAGATTTGCTGAAAATAAAAATATTTAAAAAACCTTATTTGCATTTGAAAAGATACAACAAGGAAATTTTAAATGTTTTGTGTGAAAAGGAGTTGCTTTTAAGATGTGTATTTGTTCTAATAATTAATATGCACCTAGATGATTCTTTTTTTTAATAAAAAGGTGAATTTGAAACTAAGTTGTAACGAAAAATTTTTAAAGTGAAGCAGATTCTTTTTTCCATCTCCGTTTTATTTCCGGTTTTATTTTTTTTCGCAGGATGCAACACGCTGGTTTCTGCTAACGAAGATGAAAAGGATTTTTCAAAATGGGTGGATCCGATGATTGGATCTGCGGGTCATGGGCATGTGTTTGTTGGTGCCAACGTTCCTCATGGAATGGTGCAGTTAGGCCCCAACAATCTTTCAAAGGGATGGGATTGGAGCTCGGGATATCATTATTCGGATTCCACAATTGTTGGTTTTGCGCATACCCATTTAAGCGGCACTGGAATTGCCGATTTGGGAGATATTCTTTTTCAGCCCATTACTGGAAGTCCCGAGTTGTTCCAAGGCGATTTTTCGGACTTAACCAAAGGTTTTGTTTCGAAATTTCAGCGGATAAATGAAATTGTAAGGCCGGGATATTATTCCGTATTGCTAGATAAATATGATATAAAGGCAGAGCTTACCTCTACCGAAAGAGTGGGGTACCACCGATATTTATATCCAAAGGATAAAGTGGCATCCATTATAGTGGATATGCACGAAGGGGCAAAATCGCTTAACCGGGAAGGAACGCTTGAGGCGTGGTTGCGCATTGTGAATGATACCACGATAGAGGGTTATAGGATATCCAACGAGTGGGCCTCCGATCATCGGGTTTATTTTACGACGCGTTTCTCCAGCCCCATAACCTCCTATAAAATCCAGCTCGATAGTGCTTTGGTTGAGGGTAGGGAAGCCACCGGACGCGATTTAAAGGCAATACTAAGGTTCGAAAATGCCGAGAACAATGAAGTGCTTGTGAAAACAGGGATTTCTTACACCTCCATCGCCGCCTCAGAATTGAATCTCAGTACCGAAGGTGCAACTTGGGATTTTGATTTAGTGGCTGCAAAGGCCAAAGATAAATGGGACGAATCGCTCTCTGTGATACGCTTCTACCATCCGGACAACCGTGAGATGCGGATTTTTTATACCGCTCTCTACCATTTGCAATTTTCACCTTCCGTGTTTGATGATGTGGATGGCGCATACCGTGGGGCTGACGGAAAAATTTATTCTGCAGGTGACTTTACTCCCTATACCATCTTTTCATTGTGGGATACCTATCGGGCAATGCATCCGCTGGCGACCATAATTGATAAAAGGACTCCGGATTACGTGAATTCTTTGTTGGCCATTACGAAACAGCAAGGTCGCTTGCCTGTTTGGCACTTGGTGGGCAACGAGACAGATGCCATGGTGGGGGTTCATTCTATTCCGGTGATGGTTGATGCGGCTTTAAAAGGAATTGACGGTGTTGACAAGGATAAGATATACAATGCCATAGTTTCATTTGAAACGCGAAATGAAAGAGGCCTGAAGGCGCAAAGAGAAATGGGATACATTCCCGCAGATCAAGAGCTTTGGTCGGTTGCAAAGGGTTTGGAATACGCCATCGACGACTATGGCATTGCCATGCTTGCAAAGAATTTAGGTAAAATGGAGGAATATGAAAAGTACCTCAAGCGGTCGAAATCGTATGCGGCTTATTTCGACGCTTCGGTTGGTTTTATGAGGGGTAAACTTAGCGATGGTTCTTGGCGTGAAAATTTCAACCCTTTTCACAGCATTCATCTTGAAGACGATTATGTAGAAGGCAACGCTTGGCAATACACTTGGCTGGTGCCTCACGATGTAGACGGGTTGATTGGCCTGTTCGGGGACGAACGAAAATTTATTAATAAGCTTGACAGCCTGTTCTTAGTGAGTTCTGAGTTGAATGAAGGCGCTTCTATCGACATTACAGGCATGATAGGGCAGTACGCCCATGGCAATGAGCCCAGTCATCATATTCTTTATTTGTATGCGTTTGCAGGCGAGCAATGGAAAACGGCTGAGAAGGTACGTCAGGTAATGGACCAGTTTTACCTTGATGACCCCGATGGGTTGATTGGAAACGAAGACTGTGGGCAAATGTCTGCATGGTATATTTTTTCGGCCCTCGGTTTTTACCCCGTTAATCCGGTGAACGGCATCTATGTTTTTGGTTCTCCCATCGCCGAAAAGGCAACCCTTCAGCTTTTAAACGGGAAAAGTTTTACCGTGAAGACCAAAAATAATTCCAAGATCAATAAATACATTCAAAGCGCCACCCTGAACGGTAGTGCATACGAAAAGATTTTTATAACCCATGAGGAAATTATGATGGGTGGTGAGCTTGTATTTACAATGGGACCGGAACCTAACAAATTGTTTACCAATAAAACAGATTCAGGAATCCATGGTCGATTTTCTGATTAATAATTACATGGTCGATATACTTAAGTCGTAATCTTTAAAAACAAAGTGAAATGAAAAGTTTTTTAACGTTGTTCCTCATATTCTGTTCCGGTATTCTATATGGTCAGAGTATGGCTGTATCTGGTGTAGTAAGCGACAAAACGGGTCCACTGCCAGGGGTGAATGTCCTGATTAAAGGCACAACCCTTGGAACGGTCTCTGATATGGATGGAAGATTTTCTATCAATGCCTCTAAAGGTGATGTTTTGGTTTTTTCAAGCATTGCCTTGGAAACAGTAGAGATTTTACTAGAGGATAAAACCTTCTTGAATGTCACGCTTATAGAAGATGTGGAACTTCTTGGAGAGGTGGTTGTAACCGCTTTGGGTATAACAAGGGACACAAAGGCTTTAGGGTATGCGGTTTCCAAGGTTGATGGCGGCGACATCGCCCAGTTTTCGAAAGTCAGCCCTATTGAAGCCTTGAGTGGGCAAGTTGCCGGTTTAAACATCAGTGGAAGCGGTAGCGGCGCAGGGGGCTCTTCCAAAGTAACCATTCGGGGGGTAAGCTCCTTAACGGGTAGCAACGAGCCCCTTTACGTAATCGACGGAATACCAATGGACAACAGTGGTGGTGCAAGTGGTGCTCAATATGGAGGTACCGATTACGGAAGTGCCGCCAACAACATCAATCCCGACGATATTGCGTCTATTTCTGTTCTTAAAGGAGGTGCGGCCGCCGCATTGTATGGCTCTCGCGGACAAAATGGTGTGATTATGATTTCCACCAAAAAGGGATCCCAAAAGGATGAATTGATGGGCATTTCTTACGGATTTCAAACGCAATTGAGCCTGCCAATGGAGGTGCCTGATTTTCAAGAGAGTTATTCCCAAGGTTCAGCCGGCAAATTTATGGCCACCGATTCCAGAAGTTGGGGTGCCAAAATGCAAGGACAGGAAGTCACTAATTTCCTTGGTCAAAAACAAGCGTTGGTATCTGTTGAAAATCCTTACCACGAATATCTTCAGATGGGTGTTTCGAACAACCACTCGCTTGCAATTAACAACAGAGGCGAGAAGGCGGGCGTTTATTTTTCGTTTACCAATACGGAAGATAAGGGACTCATTCCCGGAAACAAGATTGACAAGAACTCGTTAATGATGCGTTTTGATACCGAGCTAGGCGGGGTTATCACCCTTGACGCAAAGGCCAACTACATCGATCAACGCGCCGAGAATCGACCCAATTTGGGCGGCAGTCCTGATAATCCCATCTATTCCATGTGGCACATGCCCAAGTCGGTAGATTTTGGTATGATGGAAGATTATAGAACCAATTCCGGATTGCCCATTATTTGGATGAAACAGTATTCTACATCTGAGGATGGAAGTATTTTACCTCCTTCCGACTTTGCTTTTGCAAAAGCACCCTTGTTGAGCAACCCCTATTGGAGCGAAAATTTAAACACCAATTACGACAATAGGAGGCGCTTAATCGGTTTTGTGGAGGCCGACATTGACCTAAAAAAACTATTGAGTCTGTCTTTTACGCTGGGCATTAAAGCCAGAGGCGGCATTGATTATTATACGGATGAGCGACAACGCCAAACAGCATCCAATACCTATTACAAGATGACCGGTTTGGCAACAATCTCTCTTTTGGACAGCGATTTCACCGAAGAAAACTATGATTTTTTAATTCGTGGTGGACAACGTTTCGGAAATTTCGGTTTTAATGCTTATTTGGGTGGAAACGTGATGTATATTAACCAATATATTACGCAATCTGGTTCCGAATCAGGCATGATTAATAAGGAAGGGAATTACGTGATTCAGAATTTCAATAACGTGGTTACCTCCCAAGGTATCGCCCAAAGAGAACTACAATCTTTATATGCCTTTTTGTCTTTTGACTGGAACAATCAATTTTACCTGGATGTAACGGCGCGTAACGACTGGACCTCGGTTCTGTCGCCTGACAACGAATCTATTTTTTATCCATCGGTAAGTGGTAGCTGGATCGTGAACGAAACGTTTGACCTGGGAGTTGTCGTTAATCTTTTAAAGTTCAGGGCGTCATGGGCTGCCGTTGGCAATGGCGGAAATTATACCTCCAGCCGGTACAATGTGTATGGCACCAGTGCCAATCAATTTCATGGATTACCCTACGGGTTTATTCCAGACCGAAGGGTGAATCCCAATTTAAAAAGCGAGTTTACGGTCTCTACAGAATTTGGCGCTAACCTGGTCATGTTTAGATCTCGTTTGAATATAGATTTGTCCTATTACAACACTGAAACAAAAAACCAAATTTTCACGGCACCGCTTGCTCCAAGTTCGGGTTACAGCAGTGGCCTAATTAACGCTGGAAAGATTTCAAACTCTGGTCTGGAATCGCAGATCCGTGGCGTGCTGTTAAAGCGTTCCTCCTTTGAATGGTGGGCAGGCGCCAACATTACTTACCAATGGAATGAGGTGAAAGATCTTCCGGACGATGTCCCCGTTATAACTTTTGGCCGTATTGAAGGAATGACCATCAATGCCCAAAACGGATTGGCCGTTGGAAGTATGCAAGGAACCGCATTCGAAAGAGATGCAGAAGGACGGTTAATATTGGATGCGGGCAATTTGCCCACCATAATGAAGAATGAGAGTGGAGTTAATGATGACCACCGTATTTTGGGAAAAATTTACCCGGATTGGTTGGTGGGTTTAAAAACCGGTTTTACCTATAAAGGAGTAAGCCTTTCAATATTGGCGGATGGAAAATTGGGTCACAACATCTATTCTTATTCCAATGCCGTGGGATCCGAACTTGGCGCTCTTGCTTCAACAACGTTGGGACGTGATGAATGGGAAGTCGCAAAGGAGATTTATAACACCACCGGCGTGCTGCCCAACATGGGTTATCAAATTGAGGGATCAAAGGCGGGTGTTTTTGGAACTTACTCGGTCGATCCCCAACAATACTGGCAAAAGGTGAAGGGTATTAACGAGATGTGGGTGTATGATGCCTCTTATTTGCGCCTCCGACAGTTAAGCCTTTCCTATACCTTTCTGAAAGTTCAGCATGGAATAAGTTTTTTGGATAAGATATCGGTGAATGCCAGTGCGAATAACCTGGTCTATTTGATGAAGAAAACGGACAATTTTTCCCCGGAATCCTCCTCATCAACAGGAAACGCCTCGGGAATTGAAATCTTTTCGATGCCAGAAACCATGCAGTTCATTTTTGGCGTAAATGTATCCTTCTAGATTATTCACGCAAGTTCCATTTGATCAATAACATAAAAAATATACACAAATGAAAACCAAAATAAAAGTCCTTGCAATTGGAGCCATATTTGCTTCGTTTACGGCATGCACCGATCATTACGAGGAGCTTGATTTTCCAAAAACCACCTCTGCCGTAATTGCTCCGGATCCCATATTTACCCGTTCGTTGGTTACAGGCAGCGGCATGTCGGTTGGTATTTGGCAAAACACCAATCAGCTCACAACGCTGGACTGGACCCAATATGTTGCTACCATAAAATCAAATTTTACGCAGGCTCATTACGAGCCCGGACCGCAAAGCGCGATATGGAAATGGTGGTATTCAGAGGAGGCTTTCGCAGGGCTTCATTTAAGTGAACATGCCATTTCGCTGTCACAACAGGTGGAAAATCCCATTCATGAAGCCATGGCGCGTATTTGGAGAGCTTATATGTATCAGTACATGACCGATATGTTTGGCGACATCCCCTATACCGAGGCTTTCAAAGCTATTGTGCCCAAATATGATACACAGGAATCCATTTACAACGATTTGATTTCCCAGCTTCAGACCTCCGTGGCTCTTTTAAAGGATAATAGGAATTCGGGTTATCCCACATTTGGGTCGGCAGACGTGTTGTACGGCGGCAACATCGACAAATGGATAAAATTTGGCAATTCAATGTTGTTACGCTTAGCGATGCAATCCTCAAATGTGGCCGAGAATACCATTTCCCGGCCAGTCTTGGCCGATATCGATTTTACCGATCCAAGTCAATTCCTTTCCGATAACGAAGATAACGCCCAAATCATTCCTGATTCGGTCGGACCAACTTACCATGTGAAAAACCCTTATGCATTTGTGGCGGGATGGGAAGAAATGAGAATCAGCAAAACTTTTTTTGATCGTCTGGATAAAAACAGCGATCCAAGAATCCCGGTCTTTATGGCACCCAATGTCGATGGCGAATTTGTGGGGTTGCCCAATGGCCAACCCATTGGCGCTTTGAACGCTGGGTATACTGATATTTACATTCCCCAATATTGCGATATAGGAGCGTATTTTCTGCAGGGAGATTCTCCTTTTATGCTGATGAGTGCTGCGGAAATTAATTTCCTTTTGGCAGAAGCCGCCCATAAAGGGTTTATCCCAGGAAGCGCCTCAGCGTTTTATGACAAAGCAATTGCCCTTTCAATGGAGCAATTTGGAATTGCAGAGGCCGACGCAACCACCTTTATAACAGCAGTTCCATTTAATGAACAAAACCTGTATGAACAAATGTGGATCGCTCTTTTCCCTAACGGCCCCCAGGCATGGAATCTGGTTCGCCGTACTGGCAAACCTGACATTGCTCCTTTGATTTACCACTGGCCCGAAAATTCGGAGATGCCCCGCAGATATTCTTATTCGACCGATGAGGTTCGTTACAACCCTGTAAATGTTAAGGAGGCCATCGATCGAATGGGAGGCGACACACACTACCACCGAGTATGGTGGGACAGCAACAAATAGTATTTTTATTTTTTTTTATTGTTAACCATTTAATATACAAAACATGAAGCTAATTAAAGGATTGAGCATATTTATGCTCGCAGCATTAATTTTTGTTGGATGTAAAGACGATGACGATCCAATAGAATTGGTTGGAATCAAAAGTGTAGCCGTTCTAAATTCGGGTGAAGATATGCAAACCCGCGTGGATGGCAACTTGGTGGGCGATATGTTTGAAATTGTGGTTTCGCCCCTGTCAAACATGAAATCGCTCCAATTAGAAATAGTGCCCAATGCCGGATCTACCGTTACGCCTGAATCTGGCACCACCATCGATTTTGAGGCCAATAACGGAATGCAGACTGTAATTGCCTCTAAAGGCTCTGAAACAAAAACTTACATGGTAAAGGTTACTGCTTCCGATTTTGTGGATGAGCTGGTGATTAAAAGTTTGAAAGTTTCAGGCGTTAGTTTTCCAGAGGTTGAGATTTTGCATGGCGAGAAAAAAATCCATGTGACCTTTGCCAACGTAACTGGTACAACGGCCACTTTGTCCGAATTTGTGCTTAACCCTGCAAGCGCCTCCGTTAAGGAATCGATGCCTGCAATGGAAACGGTTGACGATGTGGACCTTATGACTGTAGATTTTGCCTCGCAAGGCGAAAAGTCCATCACCATTCAAAATGGTGCCACAGAAGTTAAATACACCATCACCGCCACCATTAATTCAGCTGGTTTAAATGTTGCTTCCGAAAGTTTGGTGCACGACCAAATTTTAGGTTCTAACCTGGATCCCGCCTTAGGTACCGGTAACACAAGGGGTGCCTATTTTGATGGCCGTTATGTTTTCTATGCTTCGCGCGAAGGTGGTAATAACATTTACTATTATGACATAACCGATGCCACCAAAGAAAGAAAGGTACTGAATATGGGTACAGGCATTGTTGCCGGCGGTACTTGGGTGATAAGTGATGTTCGAGTTGCCAGCAACGGGAATATTTACGTTTCCAACATGGTGAACGCTAAGGATTCTAAATTCATCGTTTACCGATGGGATGATGTTTCGGACGACACCCCTGAAAAAGTGGTTGAGTATACCGTTACCAATCCTGTAGCTCCTGCAACTACCGTTCGTATTGGTGATGCTTTATCTATTGTTGGCGACCCAAAAACAAACGGACATATTTTTGCGTCTAACTTTCCGTTTAACAACGCTCAGCAAGGTCAATTCTACCATTGGGAATTTGTAGGTGGTGTTGCTGTTGCAAGTGCACCAGTAGTGGTTGAGTTGGTTGACAAATTTACAGCTCCAAGTGCTTCCGATAAATCATTGGGTCAATATGCCAGGGTTAACGGAGTTCCCGGTAGCGATCATTATTTGGTAACCGGTGGCGCATCCGGCATCCAGATCTACGACAAAAACTGGGCAAGTTTGGTTCAAGTAGAACGCGATACCCCAATACAAGGACGTGCCTATGATCCTACTTTGTTCGAATACAACGGTGTTCGCTACATGGCTTATACCGTGAACCGCGAGTGGGCTGCCAACGATGCTTTTATTGAAATCGTGGCCCTCACCGAAGGTGATAATTTTGTTGAAGGACTTGAAGCCATCAAAGAAAAATCGATGGATGATATCCGTGCTTACAAAAAACCAATTACTACCAATGCAACTGTTGGCGCCGTTTGGGTTGCTACATCAAGTAGTGTTAAAATCATGAACGACAAGGTATTGGTATTTGGTTTTGTTGCTCAATATGGTGGTGCCGTTTACGAATTTGGTAAATAGGTTTTCCCGCATTCTTTAGTTTTATATGGGCAGATAATACATTATCTGCCCATATATTTACTCATTTTTTTTATTGAAAAATTGTAGGGTATTATGACTATTCATTTAAAATCAATTTTAGGGATTCTATCCTTGGTGTTTGTTACTTTTGCCCTTCTTGCCTCTTGCAAAGATGAGATGGGTACAAGCGATCCCGAGGTAATCCAAATAACAAGGTTCCAGATTACCAGCGTAACCCCTTCGCTTGAAGGAAGCATCCATCATGAAAATAAAACCATTGACTTTTTAGTGGACGCAGATGTCAATGTTAAACTACTTAAAGTAGAAGCCGAATTTACGGAAGGGGCTACCCTTTCTCCGGAAAGTGGCTATTCTTATAATTTTACCAGTCCCGTAGTTTTTTCCCTAACAAAGGGCGACCAAAACGTTTCATATACGGTGTCTGTTCAACAAACGCCAATAATAACTTCGTTCGAAGTTCCACAGTATTACAAAATAGGCATTGTAGCCGATACAATTATCAACATCGCATTTAGTTTTGGAACTGACTTGACCAAAATTGTTCCAACCATAAAAATTCCGGCGGGATTAACCATTTCTCCTGCCTCCAATACCGAGGTTGATCTTTCAAAAGATTTCTTTTACGAAGTAGCAAACGTAGCTGGTGCAACAAAGAAATTTGTAGTGAAAGCCTCCATTCTTCCACAGGAAACCATGGTTCGTGGTGTTTGGGTGCCCGATCCTTCACATACGAGTGTTTTGCATAATTACCAGAATCTTCAGGATTTTGTAAAATTGTTGGATGAGTTGAATTTGAATGTTGTTTATCTGGCCACTTGGGTGCGGGAAATGACCTTGTTCAAAAGCAATGTTTTAAAGTCAAACAGCAATTACCCCTCCGTGGAAGACGGATGGCTGTTGAAGGGCCTAAATTACGACGGCCCAAGCGGCGATCCCATCAAGGATTTAATTACCCTTGCCCACGAGAAAAACATAAAAGTTGTTTTCTGGTATGAATATGGGTTTATGCGTAGCGGTGGTTCTAATCCCCCGGCCACACACCCATTGCTTTCGGTAAACCCCGATTGGGATGGTATTAACAGCTTTGGTACCGCCTCCAATTACAACGGAACCGATTATTATTTAAACAGTTACGATCCCGCCGTTCAGGAGTTTATGTTAAAGTTGATTGAAGAATCAATCGACCTGTATCCCGAGGTGGATGGAATTCAGGGAGATGACCGCATGCCTGCCGCCCCGCGAAATTCCGGGTACAACGAGACCACAAAAGCTTTGTATCGGCAAGATAAAGGTGTAGATCCCCCCCAAAATTATAACGACACGCAATGGGTTCGATGGCGCCTGGATCAGCTTAATGCGTTCGGTGTTAGCATGTATAACCGAATAAAAACCAAAAACCAAAACCTGATCGTTTGCTTTTCGCCAAATCCATACCCCTGGAGCGAGCAAAACCTGATGCAAGATTGGCCCAAATGGATCAAGGATGGCATTGTAGAAATTATTTCGGTTCAATGCTACCGCGAAACCGCCGAAGCCTATCGTTATACCGTAGAGCAAACCAACGATTACGTTAAACAAAATACCGATAAAAACCTGCTTAACCCTGGCATTTATCTTCGGAATACCTCAGCGTGGGAGTCTGTTTTTACGGAACAGATGAAGATCAATCGAGAACTGGGAACCAACGGAGAAACCTTTTTCTATAATGAAGGATTAAAAAATTCCGGAAATCAACGGGTTATTAAATCCTTTTATACAGGGAAAGCGCTTTTTCCAACCGACAATTGAATTACATTTAACCAATGACAGGGCTTTTTGGTGAGTCATTTAACTCAATTTTTATGACTAGGTTTTTTATCCTTTTTGTTTTTTTTTGTTTGCCTTTAAAACCTCTTCTGGCTATTGATGCCGTACTATTTAACGGGGGAGGGAAAGCTGCGGAGGAAAAATTGATTGCCATGGCGGTTGCCGGTATTGTTAACCGGGAGGTCCCCAAGTTGTATCTGTTAAATGTATACGAAACATGGAGCTATAGTCAGACGGATGAACATTGGCGGGATATTTATGCCAGTGACGGGAACGTGAATTGGACGGTGATTTCTGAAACGGACGAGCTGGTTCAGCATTTTAAAAGCTTTATCAACGGAGCCATTACATATGATCCCGCGCTCACGTACGGGAACTTTACCGGTCAAAGTTTCAGGTGGCAAGCCGAAATAGCAGCCATGTTGGGTGGGCTAACGGATTGCATTCCCCTTCCCTATAACGATACCAAGATAAATATCAATAAGTTGGTGGCCGTGGAGGTTCCTGATTATTTTAATGGGAAGGATCCCCTTCAGGTCACCGCCCAATTGGAACTGGCTTCTCATCCATGGAACAATCCTTCGCTCAATCCGGAAGAACGATATTTGGCAAATTTGGATTGGGCTTTGGATCATTTGCTCGATCGATGCAATACCCAAAAGTTCTATCTCCGAGAAATTACCGACTGGGCCATTAACCAGAGAATGTTTCAGTTAAACATCGGTGGTACGCACGAACTATATTTCAATTCATTGAGTGATATAAAGGCTGAAAAGATGGAACGCGTCATGGCTTACATGCGAGCGTCTCATCCCGGTGAAATTTTCCATGTGTATGGGTGGATGCGGCCTGAGCCATTGGTTCAATGGATTTCGGCTTACGGCGGAAGCTTTCATGAAACGTTGTTCTGCAATCTTTCATGGCATGCCATTTTTCCCGTTGATGCCGATTTTGATTACAGCCGCCCATCCTCCGTGGCTACCCAGGATTTGGTTTTGGAGGACAAGCATTACCTTCTGTTTATTTCTTCGGAAGGCGATGCTGGTAACTGGGTGGCCGGGTTTCAGGGTGGCGCATGGAACTCCTCGACCCGCGGGGATATTCCCCTGGGTTGGGGGTTTAATTTTCAAATGTTCGAGGAATTTCCCTTTCTGGGACAATATTATTTTCGGTCGGCCACGGCGAATGATGGCTTTGTTGCGGTGACAACACCGCTGGGGTTTGCTTTTCCCGATCTTTTTCCCGAATCCTATTGGGATGATGCCACCGAAAAAACCCTCGGGCTTGCCACCAAATTTGAGATCCCTGCCGTTTACGCTTACAAGCATTACAATGGGGCAGGGGTTTCCGTTTTCAGGGGAGTAACCATTTCAAACAATTTTAATTTTGCCAAAATGGGTCGCTTCGCCGATGCCACCGACAATGAGCTTACACTGTTGTTCGATCCTGCTTTGCAAACCCAAACGGCCTATACCAATTATGACGGCGTTCTGTTTAACCACATTGGCGACGACACCTTTTATGGCGACGTAAGCGACTTAAACAAGGTGCGCGACCGCATTGTGGGCACTCTTCAGTCCAAATCGAAGCCCAGTTTTACTCTGGGGGGATACAATCGGTTTAGACAAGATGGAATCAGTATCGGTCCGAACAATGCTTCAGATATTACATTACCAAGGCTTAAAACAATTATGAATTCCATACAAAACGATCTTGAAGTTGGAGCTGATGTTGAATTTGTTACACCCGAAAAATTCGCGAAATTATTGCGTATCGCATTGGGCAAAACCAGTGTTGAATCGCCAATGGACAACAATAGTAAATTGGTTCTCTTTTCAAACAATTCGGATGAATTGCATTTAAACCTCACCCTGGATCAGCCAGAAAACTTACTCGTCACAATGTATGACGTGTCGGGCCAGGTGATTTACCAAACCACCTGGGCCATGACATCAAAATCCGACAGGAAGATTATTCCCATTGGGTTTCTCAAACGGCGTGTGGTTATCGTGAATGTTTCCAACAAAAATGTGTTCCTTAATCAGAAGTTTGTCAAGTAATCGAAGCAGCTAAAATTATCATGGGTAACTCCAATTAAAAGATGCCAATGGCCACGAAAAGGGAGAGGCCATCCGGCTCTAAAAAAACGAATAGAGTAAAGTAAAAAATTAAAAAAATACAACAATTAGATTTATGATGAAGCTTTGTTTTTTTTTCGTGACGATAGTGGTCGTAATGGGTTGCAACAAACCTGCAGTGGTGGTGGAAGAGGTTAGAGGTATTTGGGTGCCGGATCCTTCTCACACATCGGTTTTGCATTCGTATAATAACGTTGTCGAATTTGTGGATATGGTGGATGATTTAAATCTAAATGCCATTTTTTTAGCATCTTATGCCCGATCAAAAACCATCTTTAAGAGTCCGCACTTACTCAAAAATACCAACTACACCCATTTGGATTCCACCTCGTTAATGGCTCCCTATTTTGAGTCCTATGATTTTTCCCTCCAGAGCCCAACCGGCGATCCGGTTCAGGATTTATTGGATGAGGCGCATCGGCGAAATATTAAGGTCTTCTTCTGGTTTGAATTTGGCTTTATGGGCGATATCAAACCCATTGGCGAAGGAAATCCGATCCTGGCAAAAAATCCAACATGGTTGGGAATTGGCAATGATGGAAGTCCGGCACATTATAACAACGATTACTATTTTAATGCCTATGATACGGCTGTTCAGAGTTATTTAAAAGATTTGATTCTGGAATCCATTGAATTGTATCCATCCGTAGACGGCATTCAAGGGGACGACAGAATGCCCGCAATGCCACGAAATTCTGGTTATGATCCGTACACTGTTGCTAAGTATCAACTTGAGCACGACGGAAGCAATCCGCCCTTTGATGAAAATGAGGAGGCATGGGTGCGCTGGCGGCTGGACATCTTAAATGGTTTTGGGAAAATGGTTTTTGACGAGGTTACCGCAAAAAATCCAAATGTAATGATCAGTTTCGCTCCCAATCCCTATCCTTGGTGTCTCGAAAAACTCATGCAAGAATGGCCCAATTGGGTCGAAAACGGAATTTGCGATCTATTGGCTGTCCAATGTTACAGATCTACTGCCGAAAGTTATAGGAACACGGTCGTCGAAGCTATGTCGCATTTGCCGGCCAACGGAGAACGCACGCTGTTTGTGCCCGGCATTATTCTTCGTGCCGATGGGGAGATGAAAATTTCCCCGGAAGTACTTAAAGAACAACTGTTGATCAATAGGGAACTTAAAACCCATGGGGAAATCTTTTTTTATAACGAAGGCCTAAAGGATTCTGCCATCAGAACTGTTTTGCAGGAGATATATTTAGAAAAAGCGACCTTTCCAACTCTTTTAAGATCCAAGGATTGATGTTATTGGAATAAAAGATGGATCGGAAGTAGAATGTGTGATTTTGAACTACTAATGTAAAAAATAAATGATGAATATATCTTGGATTGATGGCGTAATCGTGCTGGCCTACTTGGCCTTGACTATTTTTATCGGGTTCTGGTTGTCTAAGCGGGCCTCTAAAAATATTGAAGCTTACTTTTTGGGCGGCAACACCATCAAGTGGTACTTTCTTGGGCTGTCCAACGCCTCCGGCATGTTCGACATTGCCGGCACAATGTGGACGGTTTCCCTATTGTTTGTGTATGGCGTCAAAAGTGCCTGGATCCCTTGGTTGTGGCCCGTCTGGAACCAAGTGTTCGTAATGGTTTTTCTGGCCATCTGGATGCGGCGTTCTAATGTGATGACCGGCGCCGAGTGGATATTGACGCGCTTTTCGGGGCGCGGTGGAAAAATGTCGCATATCGTGGTGGTGCTGTTTGCCATCATCAGCACCATTGGTTTCATGGCCTATTTCTTCGAGGGAGTCGGAAAATTTGCCACCGGCATTTTGCCGTGGGATCTCTCCGTGCAGTTGGGTAGTATCTCGCTCACCTCAGCCCATTCCTATGCCTTGATAATTATTGGGGTAACCACTTTGTACACCATGAAGGGGGGGATGTTTAGCGTGGTGGCCGCCGATATTTTTCAATTTTTGATTATGTCCGCATCCTGCTTGGTAATCGGTTATATTGCCTATACCAGTGTTACGGGTGAGCAAATTACCGCCGCCGTTCCGGAGGGATGGAAAAATTTCTTCTTTGGTTGGGAACTCGATTTGGACTGGTCGGAAATTCTCCCTGCCGTAAACGACAAGATTGAATCGGATGGCTACGGCATGTTTGGCACTTTGGTGATGATGATGGTGTTTAAAGGGGTGTTTTCAAGTTTGGCCGGACCTGTGCCGAGTTATGACATGCAACGGATTCTCTCCACCCGCTCGCCGTCTGATGCCGCCAAAATGAGTGGTTTCACCATGCTGGTATTATTTGCCCCAAGGTATTTGATGGTGGCCGGATTGGCCGTCTTGTCGCTGGTTTACCTTCAGCCAATGTTGGCCGAAATGGGCAGTTCCGTCGATTTCGAGGTGATTTTGCCAATGGCCATCAACGAATTTCTGCCCGTGGGTTTAAAAGGCCTTTTGCTGGCCGGACTGATTGCCGCCTTTATGGGCACTTTTGCCGCTTTTGTAAATTCGGCTCCTGCCTACATCGTCAACGACTTGTATAAAAAATATATCAAACCCAACGGTACCGCCAAGGAATATGTACGCATGAGTTATATCGCCTCCATTACTCTTGTGGTGATTGGCGTTTCATTCGGTTTTGTGGCCGGTTCGCTCAATACGCTAACCCTTTGGTTAACGGCATCCTTGTATGGCGGTTACGCTGCGGCCAACGTGCTGAAATGGATTTGGTGGCGCTTCAACGGCCACGGGTATTTCTGGGGAATGCTTGTGGGATTGATTGTTTCTAGCGTCAAACTGACTTTTTTTGGTTCGGTGGTCGACATCTATTTTTTCCCCGTCATTCTAGGCATCTCTTTCCTTGGCTGTATTCTGGGAAGCTTGCTCACCCCTCCCGACGACGAAGAGGTTTTGATGAGCTTTTATCGAAGCGTGCGTCCATGGGGTTTTTGGAAACCCGTTCACGAAAAGGTGGTGGCACAAGATCCAACTTTTGAGGGTAACCGTGATTTGGGAAGAGATGCATTCAATGTGGTTATTGGAATTGCATGGCAGATGTGTCTGGTCATTGCACCTATCTTTTTTGTTATCAAGGAGCGCAATTCATTAATTATTACGCTGGTGGTGTTTGCAATCCTTAGCACCATTTTAAAATTTACCTGGTACGACCACCTTAAAACCGTCGACGAAAAGAGTGCTTACATTGTTCACGGCAACCAGGATAATTCGGAATCATAGAATCGGTTTTTAAATTGAAGAGATACATAGAGGCATCAGTTGCCAAACATGATGGCGTTGAAGAACACAGAGAAACTTAGGAAAATAAAAATATGGTTATGAGAATCAAAGGAACATTTTTAGACGAGATAAGCCACGATATTCCGCACCAAAATTGGGGGAGAAATGAGTGGGACAAGGATTTTGGTAGTATGAAAGCGGTGGGTATCAATACGGTAATAATGATTCGTTGTGGCTATAAAAGATGGATCACTTTTCCCTCAAGGGTTTTGTCGGCCGAGGAAAGCGCACACATACCGGCTGAGGATTTGGTAAAGATGTTTCTTGAATTGAGTGAAAAGCATGGTATGGCCTTTTATTTTGGGTTGTATGATTCGGGTAAATACTGGATCAACGGGGATTATGAAAAAGAGGTAGAGCTGAATAAACGGGTGATCGATGAAGTTTGGCAGTTGTACGGTCATATGCCGGCTTTTAAAGGCTGGTATTTATCGCAGGAGTGTAGCCGTAAAACCGGACAAATCATCGACCTGTATGCCAGCCTGGGGCGATATTGCAAAGAGGTGTCCGGCGGACTGCCCACCATGATTTCTCCTTACATCGACGGAATAAAGAACATAAGCCAATATACTTCGGACACGGTTCGGGCAACAGGGGTTTCCTTGAAAAAGCATGAAGACGATTGGAGCGAAATTTTTGAAGGTATTAAAGATGCCGTCGATATTGTCGCTTTTCAGGATGGACATGTGGACATCGATGAGTTGACCGACTTTTTGAAAATCAACAAAGCGCTGGCTGATAAATTTGGGTTGGAATGTTGGACCAATTCTGAAACCTTCGACAGGGACATGCCTATCAAATTTTTGCCCATCAAGTGGGAGAAGTTGAGGTTGAAGCTTGAAATGGCCGAAAAGGCCGGTATCGAAAACGGAATAACCTTTGAATTCTCTCATTTCATGAGTCCCCAATCGGCCTATTTGCAGGCAGGGCATTTGTACAACCGCTATTCGGAATATATCAACGATCATAAAGTATAAAGCAATGGATTTCTCGAAACTGGCAGAAAAATATAAGAGCGAGTTATTGGATCGAGTGGTGCCTTTCTGGCTCAATAACTCCCAAGATGCTGATTTTGGCGGTTATTTTACCTGTCTCGATCGACAAGGAAAGGTTTTTGACACGGATAAATTCATTTGGCTACAGGCTAGGCAGGTTTGGTTATTTTCCATGCTCTATAACAAGGTTGAGAAACGCCCCGAATGGCTCGAGTGTGCCATCCAAGGTGCCGAGTTCCTGAAAAAACATGGGCACGACGGCCAATTAAACTGGTATTTCAGCCTAACCCAAGAGGGAAAGCCGCTCGTGCAACCTTACAATATTTTCTCCTACACCTTTGCCGCCATGGCCTTTGCCCAGTTGAGCCTGGCCACGGGAAACAAGGAATATGCGAAAATCGCCACCGGCACCTTCAGCCTGATTCTGGAAAAGCAGGAGAATCCTAAAGGGCATTACAACAAAGCCTATCCCGAAACCCGGAACCTTAAGAATTTTGCGTTGCCCATGATCATGTGCAACCTGGCTTTAGAAATGGAGCACCTTCTGGGCGCCAAACTAGTCAACGAAACCGCCGAGGGGGTTATCCATGAGGTGCTTGAGGTTTTCTATCGCCCCGAATATGGGCTGATTTTGGAGAATGTGCATTTGGATGGATCCTTTTCCGACACCTTTGAAGGGCGTCTCCTGAATCCCGGACATGCCATCGAAGCCATGTGGTTCATTATGGATTTGGGCGAACGACTTAACCGGATGGAGATCATCGAAAAGGCCGTGAAAATTGCGCTCAATACGCTGAAACACGGGTGGGATCAGAAACATGGTGGTATCTTTTATTTTATGGATGTAAAAGGCCATCCGCCACAGCAGCTCGAATGGGATCAAAAACTTTGGTGGGTTCACATCGAAACGCTCATAACGCTTCTGAAAGGTTATCATCTCACCAAATCGCCCGAATGCCTGGAGTGGTTCAAGAAAGTACACGAATATACATGGTCGCATTTCCGCGATGGAGAGTTTCCCGAATGGTACGGATACCTTAACCGACAAGGGGAAGTACTCCTCGACCTTAAAGGCGGGAAATGGAAGGGTTGTTTTCACGTGCCCCGTGGCCTTTACCAATGCTGGCAGGTATTGGAAAAATTGAATTGACTCGGGTTGGACTTCCTGAGAAAATACAGAACTTTACAGAGAAATTTTTACGCATAATATAGTAAGTGAACAAATGGGAAAATATAAGGGTATGGGGTTAAAAGATGCCTTGGGTTGGCTTTTTTCTTTGGTGATGGTTTTGTCGCTCGTGTCCTGTCAAAAGGAAATTGGGTACGACGTTTTAATAGTTGGTGGAAGCGCAAGCGGTACCACAGCCGGTTTACAAGCATCGCGCATGGGCGCAAATACGCTCATTGTTGAAGAAACGCCATGGCTCGGCGGTATGCTGACCTCGGCAGGCGTTTCGGCCATTGACGGGAACTATAAATTGCCTTCGGGTTTGTTTGGCGAATTTCGCGATAGCCTGGTTGCCCATTATGGCAGCGCCGAAGCCTTGAAAACAGGGTGGGTAAGCAATGTATTGTTTGAGCCTTCTGTGGGAAATGCCATTTTTCAAAGGATGGCAAAAGCCGAAAAGCATTTATCGGTGTGGCACAATGCTAAGTTTCTTTCGGCAGAAAAGACTATGAAGGGTTGGGCAGTAACGGTAAAAAAAGATGGGGAAAAGCAGGTAATCCAAACCAAAGTATTGATCGATGCCACTGAATTGGGAGACGTGGCCAAGTATTGTGGCGTGAAATACGACATTGGCATGGAAGCTCGTGCTATTAGCGGCGAAGAAATTGCACCCGAAGAGGCCAACGATATCATTCAGGATTTGACTTACGTGATGATTTTGAAAGATTATGGCGTGGATAAAACCATTTCTAAACCTGCAAGTTATGATCCGAGTTTTTTCTATTGTACGGCCCAGTCGGATAACTGCACCGACCCAAAACCCGGACAAGTCCTTTGGAGCGCCGACCAAATGATTCGTTACGGCCAATTGCCCAATAATAAATACATGATTAATTGGCCCATCGAGGGAAACGATTATTATGTGAACATCATAGAAATGGACGATGATGCTCGCGCAGAGGCCTTGGAAAAAGCCAAGCAATTTTCCCTTTGTTACCTCTATTACTTGCAAACGGAACTTGGTTTTTCAACATTTGACCTTGCCGATGACGAATTTCCGACGGTGGATAAATTCCCGTTTATTCCCTATCATCGCGAAAGCCGACGAATTCACGGGTTGGTCCGTTTTAATGTGAATCATGTATCAAAGCCCTTCGATCAAGCTGAAGCCCTTTACCGCACTGGCATTGCCGTGGGCGATTATCCTATTGACCATCACCATAATCGTTATCCGGAATGGGAAACATTGCCCGACTTGCATTTCTATCCCGTGCCCTCCTACAATTTGCCATTGGGGGCACTGATTCCCAAAGATGTTGAGGGTTTAATCGTGGGCGAAAAATCCATTTCGGTTTCCAATCTCCTCAATGGTTCCACACGCTTGCAACCCGTGGTTTTGCAAATAGGGCAGGCTGCAGGGGTACTAGCCGCTTTGGCCGTTAAAATGTCGGTTAACCCTAGCGAAGTTCCTGTTCGCATGGTTCAGCAACAATTGCTGGAGAACGATGCCTATTTAATGCCTTATGTGGATGTAACGAAGCAGGATGCTAGCTTTAAAGCCGTTCAGCGAATTGGTGCAACAGGTATTATCAAAGGGAAAGGACAAAATGTAGGTTGGGAGAATCTTACCTTTTTTTATCCCGATTCAATGTTAACTGCTCAGGAGTTCAAGGATGGCTTGAGCGATATTTATCCAGGAATTACCTTTGATTTCGCAGGCCACGTTGTAACGGTTGAGGAGGTTTTGCAGCTAGTAAATCACCTTTCAAGCGAAGCGGATTCCACCGCAAATGTTGCCCTTGCCGAAGCGCTTTGGGCAGAAAGTAGTTTTGGAGTCTTTGGTTTGCAGGAAGTGATTACCCGAGCCCAATGTGCGGTGATTCTTGACCGAATGGTGGATCCATTTAGTAATGTCCCAATTAATCATTCCGGTCAATTTTTAAATGATTGATCCCTGCCTTCGATTTTAAAAATAAGAGAGGCCAATGGCAATGTTTCCATTTTTTGCGTGGTGGGTCCGATGATTAAGGAGGCCTGTTCTTCTCACGTGAGGGAATTGGTCGAAGTATTTCGCATCCTCTATACCGATGCAAACCTATTTTTTGTAGGATTGCCCGGTGGTTTGCTCAATTTGGGGGAGGACCTGGGTTCCGACTCACGCCCATCTTATCATGGGCACAAAAAAATTGCTGGTCAACTGTTTCAATCCATGAGTATGGTTTTAAATTGGAGTACTGATGCTTCTGAGATTTACGAGTAATTCAGAAATAATGAATCATGCATGATGGCGAATAAACAACAACTTCAATAGCATAGCAATCCTGAAGTTGCCTACCGGCTGGCATGCGATAATTAAAAAAAATAAATTACTTTCAATGAACGCAGCACATATACCAAAAATACGATTTCAATCCCTTGACGCGCTTCGCGGGTTGGCCATCTTGATGATGATTCTGTCGGGAACCATTCCCTTTGGTGGTTCGTTGCCCGGATGGATGTACCATGCACAGGTTCCGCCTCCCGGGCATTTTTTTCAACCCGAACTGCCCGGCATCACCTGGGTCGATTTGGTCTTTCCCTTTTTCCTCTTTTCCATGGGGGCTGCCATTCCTTTTTCATTGGGTGGAAAAATTGACCGAGGCATCCCTTCAAGGGAAATTGGCTGGGGATTGCTCGTGCGTTTTGCTGGGTTGGCAATTTTCGCCATCGTTTCGCAACATGCCAGACCATGGGGTATGGCTGTTGATTCATGGCTTAGATGGCTTTTTGCGTTGATTGCGATGGTGGGAATGCTATTGGTGTTTGCTGTTCCTTCAGAGGGGTGGTGGAGGAAAAACCGAAAAATTGTGGTTGCAACTGGATGCCTACTCTTAGTCCTGCTCTTTGGGAGTCTTCACTGGCAAGGAATTCTTTCTTTTCGGCTTACCCGGTTTGACGTCATCATCATGATATTGGCTAACACGGCTTTGGGAGGTGGCTTGTTGTACGCCGTTTATCGCCGTTTCTACAATGCCCTTTGGGTGGGATTTGCCCTTATGGTGGCTTTTTTTCTTTCTGCTCGTGATGGCGGCAATTGGGTTGCCGATATATACAATTGGTCGCCTCTTTCGTGGTTAATTTCATGGAATTACCTCAAGTATATGGTAATAGTTATTCCCGGTATTTATACGGGGATTGTCATTCGCGACGCCATTAAAACCATAAGTGAAACCAATGTGGACAACCGAAGAAGCTTCGCCGATTACCTCGTTGTAATGGCTTCGGTTGCCTTGGTGCTTGTGGCTGTTATTGGTTTGTATTGGAGGGAAATGGTCTGGTCGTTTGTGTTGACCCTATTGCTGGTGGTACTGCTCTTTTTCGCCGTTTGGAAATGGGAAAACCAATGGCGACCCGTGTTCATGAAGTTATTGCCGATGGCCATTGTATTGATTGTTGGTGGCTATTTGTTGGAGCCTATGCACGGCGGCATCAAAAAGGATTCTGCCACCTTAAGTTATCTGCTCCTCACCGCGGGGCTGGCTTTGGTAACGTTGTTTGCTTTTGTGGTGATAATAGAGGTTATTAAAATTAACAAAGGTTTGTTTCTACTCACCGGATCCGGTAAAAATGCCATGCTGGCCTACGTGGTGGGCAGCAATTTGGTAATCCCCATTTTGGTTTTGTCGGGGGTGGATAAGGTTTTTGAAATAGATTGTTGCCCTGTTCTGCTTCAAACGGTCCGGGCAGTTTTTATTACCTTGCTGGTTTCATGGATCAGTACCAAGGCCGCTCAGAAGGGTTTGTTTATGAAGGTTTAGGCGATGGAGTTAAAGGAGGTCCATCTGTCTGAATACGAGCGTTGCGGCGCTTCGGCAACCAATGTCGTTACCCAGTTTGGAGGTCTTTATTTCCAAGAAGCGCAACGGTGCCGTTAGGGCTGTTTTATACATGCCGGTTTTTATAGAGTCGCAAAATACATGGCCGGCTTGGGCGAATTTTCCGCCAATAATGATTAGTTCTGGATTGAGGAGATTTACGATATTTCCGAGGGCGATGCCAAGTTTTTCGCCCATCGATTGAAGGAGGGAAATGCTCAGTCCGTCCCCTTGGTTGGCTGCCAGTAGTATTTCGTCATAGCGTATTTCCGAAATGTTCTTCCCCTCTTCCATTACCAAAGAGGTCTCATTGTTGGCAATGGCGCTTTTGAAATTCTCTTCCAATGCATGACCCGATACTTCCATCCCCAGACAGCCTCGTTTGCCGCAGATACATAGTTTGTCCGATAGGCCCATTTGCATGTGTCCAAACTCTCCCGCAAAACCCATCCCTCCAGTCACTTTTCTTCGGTTCGCAATGATGGTCATACCCAATCCTCGGCCCAAGTTCAAAACCAATGCATTTTTTGCCTCTTTGGCTTCCCCAAATACTTGTTCGGACAAACCAATTATGTGGGTGTCGTTGTCGATAAATACTTGGGTCTCTAGCGCGATTGATAAATGTTGAGCCAGCGGAACGTCGGTAAATGTAAAGAAGTTGAAGGATTCACCGGTGTTGCTGTTTATTCGCCCTGTGAGGCCGATACCAACCCCTAAAATATGGTCTGGGGAAATTTTACACTCCTTAAAAGCAGTCTTGATTTGGGTGATGACCTGATCTAAACATTTAGGCGTGTCTTCGAGCCTGAAATTTTGGTCCTGTTTTTTGTAGGCCACCGTTTGATCTAAACGAATAACGGAAATGCTTATGCGCTTGAAAAGAATTTCAACCCCCATGGTGTAAAAATGGTCGATGTTAAGCGCATATAGCGTTGGTTTGCGCCCGTTCTCCGTCTCTTTTTTCCCCTCTTCTACTACCAATTTGACGGCCATTAATTCGTTCAGTAGTTTGATGATGGTGGGTGTGCTAATTTTGATCTCTTTTTGAAGGTCGGGTATGGTCAATGGACTCTCTGATTTAGAGAGTGCTTTTACGATTTTGTTCTTTTGTTTGGCCTGTCTGGTATGGTTGCTAATTTCATTGGTTACTGTCAATACCGATCTTGGACTCATGGTGGTTCTTTGTTTTTGTGGTTTTACATTTTCGACTTTGTAAAGTTATTAAATTTTTTTTGGAATTAGCGGTTTGGATTTAAAAACCTACTAAATAATGAATTATCTTCGAACTATTCGCCAGTCATTGCTTTGTTTTTGGCCATTTAAATATTTACTGCAGATGACAAAGCCTGATTGGACGAGATTAAAATATCTAATTATTCCCGGTGGAACTTTAAAAGGCGGATTTCTTCGTCTGCTATAACAACATGTGTTTTCCCGTTAAAAGTTTCTTTAATCAGATACCATTCCTGATTATTCCGGTTAACATCGAAAAAGGACTTGATATTTGAGGCTGTGACATTTTTACAATCGTTGATTTCCACAATTGCTTAACCTTCCAGCATTTGCCTGCTTTGAGAATGTAACTTGGATCCAGCGCAACGATTCGTTCACCCGGGGAAACATCGTTTATTAATTGCTTGTAGAAGCAGCAAAATCAAATTTCTTATTGAACTGATTCCTAAAGGACTGTTCGCCCCTGGAACTGAACCGTCCCACCTGTAGGAAATTTATTTTATCTTTGATGCTCAAAATATGCTAACCAGAAAAATGCAAGCATTTTTCACTTTCCGCTATCATAGGTGGAAAGCCGAAAAAGTTTAAGTAAACTTTTTCGAGGGTTAACCCCTCGATTCTGCTTAGGCAGAATCGGCCTTTGGTGCCTTATTCATAAAATTTATGAATAGGGCAGGTTAAAATCATTCAAATCTATTTTTTATGAAGAACTATTTTTTATTGTGTGTATTTCTGTTGTTGAATTTTTCGAATGCAATTGGCATGGATAAGTTTCATCCAGGACATTATGCAACGCTGGAGAATAATTTTACATTGTCCGATTTGCACAACTTACTAGAAACACCCGGATTAAAAGGTGTTCAACTCAGATATACTTGGAGAAGTCTGGAGACAGCAAAGGGCGTGTATGATTTTTCTAAAATTGAAGCCGATCTGAAAAACGTAGAGAATGCGATAAAATTCCTGATTGTTTTCCTGGAAGACAAATCGTTTAGAGGCGGCGTAAAATATACTCCGGAATACTTATGGGAAGAATACACCTTACCTTCAGGACGATCGGCAAACGGTGAAAGAGGTTTTGTTTCAAAACGTTATGA
>JAGXIO010000036.1 GCA_024635555.1 Saccharicrinis sp. | reverse complement strand
TTTTATGATTACCTAAATAATAAGTCAACTCATCTTTAATGTTCCATACATTATTGTGAACACCATTGTTCCAGGTAAATAGCTCGTAACCTAAAGATAGGTATGCTTGGTCGTCTTTCAAAATGTCGATAAAAGGAAATGGATCAGAATCTGTTCCTCGAACATCGTCAAGTTTAGAGAATGTTGCCAGGAATTGGTTAGAAATTTTTTCCGATAAACGACTATTTAAGTCAAAAGAGAATGAATGAACAAGGTTGTCCATCGAATACATCGAGTTAGCATATGACATTGAAGCTTGTGACATACGAGCCTCAGACATACGAGTACCTCCGTCCATAGAACTTGCATTAGGAGATGACCAATAACGGTTCTTTGTGTAGTTGTAACGCAAAGCAAGACGATGTTTGTTTGTGATATTCCAATCCAAACGAGCAAGAAGTTTGTTATTGCTTTCATCTGCAGGGAAATTTGTATAAGATCCCGTTTCATATCCATATTTACCTCTCACAAAATCAGATACAGTTTGAAGATCGCTTTCTGTTGTGCGGGAGATAAAATTGTCTGCATCAGCAACACCATCAGTTGAAGCTCTCCAACGATTAGCAATTGTTGGTGTTTTAGCCATTTCACCATTTACGAAGAAAAACAATTTGTTTTTGATAATTGGACCACCTAAAGTGAAACCGTACGTTGTATTACGGTCTTTTTCACGTGCTCCCTGAATTTGTTGACCGTTAACAGCATCACCGCGTAAGTTTTCATTTTTGTGATAAACATAAGCACTAGCTTTGAAGGTATTAGTACCTGATTTTGTAATAGCGTTTACACCACCACCAATAAAGTTAGTTTGACGCACATCGTAAGGAGCAATTACAACTTGTAATTCATCAATAGCTTCAATTGAAATTGGATTACCTCCACCAGGAAGAGCATCACTCAAACCAAAGTTATTATTGAAATTAGCTCCATCAACAGTAAAATTGGCCGTACGACCATCTGCACCGGCAAAGCTCATACCATTACCTCCATATGGAGAAAGGCGAGTAATATCTTCAACACTACGACTTACTGTTGGCAAATTAACTATTTGGTCGTTTGAAATATTGGTTACAGCTCCTGTTTTCTCATTAGAAAATTTTGTGCGAGTTGCAGTAACCTGAATTTCATTTAATGATGTTGATTCATCTGAAAGAACCACATTCATTACATAATTCTCACCTAAACTCAATGTAACATTGTTTTGTGTATAGTCACCATATCCAATAAAAGATACTTTTACAGTATAAGGACCACCTACGCGCATACCATTAAAATTAAATCGTCCCTCATTGTTAGTTACTGTACCATAAGTGGTTCCTGAAGGTGTGTGTGTAGCAATTACCGTTGCACCTATTACGGTTCCTTCTGCATCAGTAATACGTCCTCCCATACTGGATGTAGTTACTTGTGCTTGTAACATAGTGGCCGAAAAAATAACGATGGCTACAAGTAAGAATTTGATTTCTTTTAACATAAATAGTCGGTTTAATTTGTTTAACTAATTCGTGAAATTCAAAACAGGATTCATAAATATTTGTTTAATAAGCTATTCAAATATAGTAATATTCTGCTGCAAATATCAATTAAACCGACCAATAAGTCGGTTTGTTTTTTATCAAATAATTGTTAATATATGGTTATCAAATTGTTACAAAGATGCTTTGTCGCTAATATTCAACCAACTACGAATTAAAGTTTTATCGCGATGCCCCGTTCCAATAAAGATCAAAAGCCTCTTCAAATTCCTTTTTAAACTTGGCCATGGGGTTGCTCTGCGACAAAAAATAATTGGCCATAGATCGGGTAAATGCAAAGTCAAAAAAAGTAATCATATCCGTGTTATAATTTTTCATAACGCCCATATTTACCTTTTGCATGATATTTTTTTGTGGACCACTCAATGTTTCACGCACCGAGAGGGCATGTATTTTTATATAGGGGCTTGATTCAAAACTGTTGATGTATGCAAATCGGTTGGGATTTTTTATAAACCAACTCACAATTTTTCCGAAAACATCCTTGGTATAAGCCAGCGGATCGTCCTTTTCTAGCATCTCCGAAACGCATTCCCCTTCAATCTCGAACATCAACGTTTTATATATCTCCACAATTAATTGATCCTTACTTTTAAAGTAATGATATAGTGTTCCCTTAGCTATTCCAGCACGGTTTATTAGTTCGTTGGTAGAAGCCGTAAAACCTTTATTCACAAATAATTCTACGGCTTCATCAATGATAACTTCCTTTTTTGTTAGTCCTTGTTTTTTTTTCATTGATTGGGTGTTTACAGCAATAATTGATCGAGTCGATTCGTCTTAATAAAATTACACTATTGTTTTTTAAAAGCAATAGGCAGGAGTTTTAAGAATTCCACCCATAAGTATTTTCCTCATTTTGAAGATTACCAATAGCATATTTTCACCAACTGTCTACCACGTTTTTACTAGATATACTAAATCAAAAAACCACCTCAGAAAATAAATTCTTCGGTGGTCTTTTGTCATTCACTTAAGTAATTGAAACTTTTAAGTTATGTGATTCTAAAATATTTATACTACTACATCTATATCTGTATTTACATTTTTGGATCCAATCAGTGCATACCATAGCAGATAAGCGAGGGAGGCAACGATAACCCAATAGGATGCCATATAACTTATTGTTAAGTCGGCAACGACACCTTGTATTAGCGGTAATACACCACCACCAACTACCATCACCATAAAAATACCCGAACCTAACTCGGTATATTTACCTATGCCTTCAACGGCAAGGTTAAAAATTCCACCCCACATAATAGAGGTACAAAACCCAGTAAGTGCAAAGAGCATTACGGCAAGAGGCACATTTTGAAATCCGAAGCTGATATCTGATTTAAAAACAGGCATATCTACAGAGATTGTGTTTGGCAATAGTATACCCAGACCAATAAAAACGATACCTAATATACTTACAAAGGTAAGCTGAGATTTTGCCGAGAATTTACCTCCGAGAATACCTCCAAGCAATCGTCCTACTAGCATTAAAAACCAATAAGTACCTACCACACTGCCAGCTGCACCAGGGTCGATTCCCATACCCAATGCTTCTCCGGCTTCTGGTGTCTTCGATGCGGTTAAAAACAGGTTCATAAAGTTAGGGATGCCCACTTCAATTCCCACATATAAAAATATGGCAATGGTACCAAACATAAAATGGCGGAACGACATAGCGCTATGAGGATCCTTCTTAACTTCGTTGATTCTTTTTTCTCCAGTTACGTGTGGCTCAGGAATTTTTACCATGGCCAATACGATAAATGCAACAACAAAAATACCGATAGCAATCATAAGGGCTGGAATAGCATCGCTAATAGTAGCCCTGGCCACATCGCCTATTAAGTATCCACCAAAAATGGGTACAATAGTAGCTGCCATTGAGTTTAAAGAACCTCCAAACTGAATAAGCTGATTACCTTTTTTGCCACCACCTCCTAAGGTATTAAGCATTGGGTTTACCACTGCGTTAAGTAAACACATCGAAAAACCTGAAACAAAAGCACCCGTTAAGTACACCGTAAAAATAGGTGTAAAGTTATCACCCTTATCATACTGCATGTAACCCGATATTAACTGAATACCTACCCCGATAATTCCTACGGCAATAGCAGTCAAAGCAGTGAATTTGTAGCCTTTTCGCCTTAGAAGCAAGCCGGCGGGCAATCCCATGAAAAAATATGCCAAAAAGTTAGCAAAATTGCCTAACTGCGACATCCAGTTTTGTATCCCATCCTGATTTTTGATGATTACACCAACTGGATTAGAAAGACCGGTTACAAACGAAATCATTGCAAACAATGCAAACATCATTGCAATAGGTAAGAAGTTACTTTTTTTACTCGCGTTCATTTTGTAGTATTAAATAGTTTTTATTAATCATAATTAAAATATATCCAAAATCATTTTTTTCAGCTTAGACTCGGCAAAAAACTGAAAAATTAATAACAAAAACAAAAAAAATGTAATGATATTTAAAGCTATAAAAATTTATACACACAAGTATGCTTGTATGTGTTACCGGGTTTAAGAACAGCGCTCGGGAAATTTTGCTTGTTAGGCGAGTCCGGAAATAGTTGTGTTTCCATAGCCAGTCCCGCCCATTTTTGGATGGGAGCACCTAGCTTACCTATCTCCGAACTATCAAAGTGGCTTCCGGTATAAATCTGAATACCAGGCTGATCAGTATAAACCTCCATTTCTCGGCCACTGTCTGGATCACTTAATCTGGCGGCCAGTTTTAAGCTTCCGTCATATCCATTTATCACAAAGTTATGGTCGATACCATCAACCAACTTAACTTGTGCATCATTACTGCTGCATGCCTCCCCTATTGCTTTGGCATCTACAAAATCCATGGCGGTACCTTTTACCGGGGCTATTTCGCCAGTAACTGTACCTATCTCAGCAGATATCGGTGTGTATTTTTCGGCGTTTAACTCCAGCATGTGATTCTCAATGGTACCAGTTCCAGCACCTTTTAAATTAAAATAGGCATGACTGGTTAAATTAACGATGGTAGTTTTGGTGGTTTCTGCGGTATAATCTATCACCAGCTCGTTATCGTTGGTTAAACCATAAATAACGCTAACGGTAAGCTCTCCGGGATAGTTTTGATCACCGTCGGCACTTACCAACGACAACTTATAGGCCTGGGCATACTTGCTGTCGGAATAAGACTCTACCTCCCAAGTACGGCTGTTAAATCCATCCGAGCCTCCATGCAGGTGATTGGAGCCATTATTAGTCTCTAGTTGATAATTAACACCTTCAAGTTCAAATTTTCCATTTACAATCCGATTGGCATATCTGCCGCATAATGCACCCAAATAACCGTCGCCGGCCATGGTATCATCTATATTCTGGTAACCAATAACAACATCGGCAATTTGGCCTTTAGCATCGGGCACTTTAATCCCTGTTATTTGTCCACCTCTACCAATAAAGGTAACCTCAACGTTATTTGCATTTTTTAGCGTAAAAACATCCGAAGCTTTTGTCATATCCATATAAGTTAAATGAAGCACCTGCCGCAAACGGACAAATGCTTTTTATTAAAATTTCTTTTTGACCATTCTCCACAAAAGTAGGAAACTATACCTTACAATTCTACTTTTACCGAGCCTTTAGAGCGAATAAACAGCACATGGCAGTTGCCCTTTCCAAAAACAGGCTCCAATGTCGAAATGTACGTATGTAACAGATCGTTGGGCACAAAAGCCTGAATGGTTCCTGCAAATCCACCACCATGAACACGCCATGCACCTTTTCCTTTAAGCACCAACTCACTCAGAGCCAAAGATAGGGATACACTTTGATAGGCTGGGTCGGAACCCACGTAAATATTTTGATTGTACATATAAGAGCTAAATCCCGAATCAATAACCAACTGAAGGAATTTATCAAAATTATCCGCTTCCAAAGCAGCTACCTCATCCACCACTCTGGCATTTTCGGCCTGAAAGTGGATAGAGCGCAATAGTGCCCTATCGCCAACTTTTTCTCGAATGGTGGGGATGGCATTCACCACATCTTCCATCGTGAGTGGACGCAGCACTTCGTGACCAAGAGCTTTGGCTACGGATTTCATTTCGCCCGGAAGTGAATTGTACTCCTCATCAAGTCCGCCATGGCTTCCGCCAGTATTGGTTATTACAAGGGAGTAACCGGTTTGGGCAAAATCAAAATCAATTGCTTTTACTATTGGGTTGGCAGCACTTTTAAAATCAATGGTTATAAATCCCCCTACAGCACAAGCTGTTTGATCCATCAAACCACAGAATTTTTTACAGGCGTGTTCGGCTTTTTGACCTATCTTAGCATTATCTACCGGATCCAATTTGCCGTCGTTAAACAGATGGCTAAAAATGGCACCAATGAGCACTTCGATAGATGCAGAGGAACTTAAACCAGAGCCTTCAGGCACACAGCCATGTATCACGGCATCAAAACCACCCACCTCTAAACCTAACTCTTTGATTCCGGCAGCGATAGCCTTTACCAAATTGCTGGGCGTAACCTTAAACTCAGTTATTGCTAAGTCATTAAGATCCACTTCAAAAGGATCGAAGCCTACAGATGATATTCGCACCTTGTTGGTTCCGTTAACAGCTGCAACGGCAATATTATCTAGGTTAACAGCACCGGCCAAAACACGCCCCAACTGATGATCAGTGTGATTACCTCCTACCTCGGTGCGTCCTGGAGAACTAAAAAGACTTACATCCGTACCACCGTAAGTGCTTTTAAATTCGTTCATATATTTTATGTAACGATCGGCCTGTTCCTTCAGAACTGCGGTGTCGATTCCGTATAACTCCTTAAAAAATGGGTTATTGCCTTTGTTCAGTTTTTCGATTAACGAACTTATTTGTGCCATAGTTTTATAAATATATTAGTAAAATAAATAGTTCAAAATCTACTTCGATACTATACTCCTAGGCTGCACGTAAACAGCAATGTGTTAAAAAGAGAGAATACCGCAGTTTTCATTTAATAATTGCAATTATAAGAAAAAAATACAACAAAATACCTACCAGTCCCTACTAGTTCCTCTTTTTAACATTTACAATTCGAAAAACGGAATTAGTGGACTAAATGGTCGTTTTTAAGTGCGTTTTGTATAAGTTAATCAACATCTTAAATCTATTTCTTAAATATTGCGTTTCTTTAATATGAAACGAGCCATGAGAGTTGCTTCTCACAAAGGGGAATGATTGTAATGGCGAGTTCCATGTGGCAAAAAAAATCAATTATAAACACATGAAATAAACTATAATGGTTATTGAGATGAAAAAAGTATTGATAGTAGATGATGCTCTAGATTCGAGGTTGATTTTACGAAATTTGTTAAAAAACCACGAGTTAGATATAATAGAAGCAAACGACGGACAGGAGGGGTGGACAGCTATTGTAAAAGAACGACCCGACCTGGTTCTGCTAGATTTATATATGCCACATAAAGATGGTTTTGAAATTTTAAAAGACCTGGCAGAAGAATGGATAGGTGTGCCTATTGTTGTGGTTTCAGGCGATACACAGCAGAGTACCATTGATAGCTGTTTAAACTCAGGTGCAAGCGCATTTTTAAAAAAACCCATCAATATAAACGATTTTAACGATGCACTTAAAGTGATTGGTCAGAATACAATAAAAAGCAGTGTGCTTATTTAATGGCTGCATAAACGCATTAGATCAATAGAATTTTAGACAATTAGACATATTTACAAGACACGATAGTTTATCGTTTAGTAATTATATAGTCTAATGTTTAATCGCATGATTATCAGGACTACACAAAATTTAACAAACTATTTTAACAAGCAAAAGCAATTTGAAAAAAACTACATATCAAAATTGGCTGCGGATAGACAAACCGAGTAATTAACGAGGATAAAAATATGTGGGAGCGATACAATTAATTTTGTATCGTTTTTTTATGGAAATGCAATACCTTGTGCATTGTATCATTATACAAATATTTAAAACGACATAATATGAAAAAGTTAATTTTAATGGTGATTGTTGCATGTAGCCTAACAATAGCAAGTGCGCAAGGGGTTAAAAATTTTATTGATCAGCCTTATATTGAGGTAACCGGCACGGACAAAATGGAAATTGTACCCGACGAAATTTATATCTCCATCGAACTAAAAGAGGAAGACAGTAAGGGAAAGCAACAGGTTGAGCAGTTAGAAAAGAAAATGCTTAATTCACTTTCGACTATTGGTGTAGATATTAAAAAAGATTTGACCATACTCGATTTCTCAAGCGATTTTAAAGAGTTCTGGTATAAAAGATCGAGCATCAGAAATGATAAAAAATACCAGCTCAAAGTAAACACTGGTAAAATGGCAGGCATGGTGTATTACGAAATGGAAAAAATTGGTATATCCAATTTATCCATCATTAAAACTGATCATTCTAAAATAGAAACCTACAAACAAGACGTTAAGATAAAAGCAATAAAAGCTGCCAAGGAAAAAGCCAATAGCCTAGCCGAGGCAATAGGTCAAACAGCCGGCAAAGCGATATATGTGCAAGAACGTAATTTTAGTCCTTACATGCCCCGCATGGTCAACATGGCATTCAAAAGCGAATCAAGTGCGTCGCAGATGGATATGCCTGATATTGATTTTGAAAAAATAGTATTGGAGTACGAAATTGTAGTCTATTTTACGTTGGAATAGCACTATTGAAAAATAAAATTTACGCTGTACACAAAGGGTTATTGTTACATCTTAATTAGGTTGTAGCTTAAGCTTTATGTTTGGTTTATACGAAAAATACTATATTTGCGGCTTAAATATAGCATAACTTATAAAACGCATATGGCTAAAATGATTATTAAAAGCTTTGATGAACTGGAAGCTTTAAAAGGAAAAGAAATAGGTAAGTCGGAGTATCATACCATAACTCAGGAACAAATAAACAAATTTGCTGATGCAACGCTCGATCACCAATGGATACATACCAACCCGGAAAGAGCCAAAGCCGAGTCGCCCTTTGGAAACACCATAGCACATGGATATTTAACCGTAGCGTTGCTGGCGTATTTATGGGAACAAATAGTTGACGTACAAAATATTAAATTGCAAGTGAACTACGGCATCGAAAAACTTAAATTTAACCAAGCTGTTTTGGTGGATTCAAGAGTCAGGCTGGTGGCCAAAGTAAACGAGGTTAAAGATTTAAGGGGTGTTACCAAAGCCAACATAGGCGTTGCGTTGGAAATTGAAGGAAATAAAAAAGCGGCTTTCGAAGGTGAGATAATTTTCTTGTATCATTTTAAATGATTTTCACACGAAATATTTATTCAAAAGGCCGTCCATGATTTGGATGGCCTTTTTTAGGAATAGTAATTTAAAAAAAGAGTAACTCACAATAAATCAATCATGAGTGATAAATTACCAACTACCAACCTCCATAGAATAACAATAATTTCTCATAGGAAAATAGAAAATAAATAAGAAATATTCGACTTATTATTTAAATTGCGTCGTATTTTTCATAATTCTCAACAACAAAGTCCCTTTTTATACGTATAGACTACAAATATTGGGAAAGTCAAAATAACGCCATAAATTATTAATAGAAACTGAATGAAAAATTTAAAGTTAACGGCTATAAACATCTTTATTGTTCTGGCTTTTGTAGTTACGTTAGTATCTTGTAAGGACGATGATATCGACATAGATCCCGCGGCACTTGAGATTAATCGCTTTGTATGGAAAAACATGAATCTCTATTATTTGTGGGATACTAAAATGCCCAAATTGAATCCTAACAGACAAGCCGATAGCAAAAAGTTTTTTGATGATCTTCTATATAGCGAGATTGACCATTGGTCGTTTATCACCGATGATATTGATGAACTGACCAATTACTTTGCTGGTATTCGTAAAGAACTGGGATTTTCGTTGAACATAGGTTATCTAAAAAAGGGAAGCGACCAAGTGGTTGCATTAGTTGAATATGTTGAACCCAACGGCCCTGCCGATAGAGCTGGCATACAACGGGGTGATTTAATTGTTAGGATAAACGGAGCTGGCATTACCGCTGAAAATTATAATCTGTTATTTGTTTCTGATAACATTACACTTGGTCTGGGAATCATTTCCAATGGGGCCACGCTGGATTTGACACCTTCCATTAGCATACAAGCGGAGGTGTTGCAAATAAATCCAATTTTAAGCAATAAGATTTTTAATGTTGAAGGTAAACGTATTGGATATCTGGCCTATACCGGCTTCATGGAGGCATATGATGATGAACTGCAGGCCGTGTTTGCCCATTTTAAAGCAGAGGGAATTTCGGATTTAATATTAGACTTAAGGTATAACGGCGGTGGGGCAGTTTCAACAGCCCGTTTAATGGCTAGTATGATTTGTCCGACTTCCTGCGAAGGCAAAGTATTTTTGCGCACTGCTTACAACAAAGGAGTAGAAGCATTCATAAAACAAGAAAATCCTGACTCTATTAAGGAAGCGTTCGAGGATTATTTTGAAACCAACAGCAATAATCTTGATTTAAGTGCCCTATATGTGCTAACAACACCAGGAACCGCTTCGGCCAGCGAAATGGTTATTTATAGTCTCTCACCCTATATGAATGTGGTGCAGATAGGTGAGCAAACCCACGGTAAATATTATGGCTCCATCACCATCGACGATGAAAAGAAAAAACACAAATGGGCTATCCAACCTATTATTATGAGAGCCGAAAATGTTGACAACTCTATTGATTACAGTCAAGGCTTAATCCCGGATATTGAAATATTCGATAACTACAATTATGAATTGGGCACCACAGAGGATGTGTTAACAGCCATTGCCATTAGCAAAATAACAGGAAAATATGTAGACCCTGAGCCACTAAAGTCTGCCGACGGATTAGGCTTTCAACCTGCTATGAACCTAAAAACCAAAGAACATCCTTTAAAATACGAAATGTATATTAAGTAGCTAATGGCGGATGGCGGATGGCTTGTGGCTTGTGGCCAATGGCGGTTGGCATTTAGATTATAGCCTGTGGTTAATGATAGTTATATCGTAGCATTATAACCACCCCGTCCGATGCTTCGTACCTCATCATCATCCACCCCGCCTTTAAAAGGCGGGGAACCGTTGTAACGAACATTTGCCAATATGTCAAATCTATTACGTTGCAAGTAATATAATTATAAGCCTAATCATTTAAAAACATAATGGTAGAAAAATCCGATGAAACAAACCCAGCTTTAGCACTCGTGGGTAATTTTAGATAACAGCTATGAGCTATCCGCCAGTAGCCACCGCCAATAGCTCCCGAAGTAATTAAATTTTAGGCATCGGAATATCGCTTTGCTCTACATCCGCTACTCCCCTATCTAAATTTTATGATTTTTTTTACGGTGCCGTCGTATAAGTTAAATTTATTGAAACCACACTCTAATGGGCCATTGAACAGCTTTAGTTTTTCGAGCGGTTTAAGTCCCACATTTTTTAAGGCTTCTTTGTTCGATGTGATTATCCATGCATCATAACCTGTAAAAACACGTTTAAGCTGATTGCCGATCATCCTATAAAAATCAATCATATCCTTATCCTTCATCAAGCGCTCGCCGTAAGGAGGATTCATGATAATCATGCCTTTGGGATAATGGGGTTCCAAACGTTCAAAGGTTGAAACCGAAAAATTAATATCGCGGTTTAAGCGAAACTGCAATGCCGACTCCCGTGCTATGTCGATAGATTTAATGTCGCAATCACTACCAAAAATCTTCAAACGTGGTTGTGTAATATTTTCTTTGGCTTGTTCGAGCACTTTGTTCCATAGTGTTGGGTCGTAATCTTTCCAACCCATAAAACCAAACCTCTCTCTGTGTAAGGCCGGAGGATAGTTTTTCGCATACATCACGGCCTCCATCAATAGGGTGCCGGAACCACACATAGGATCTATCAAAGGTTGCTTTTTATCCCATCCAGAGAGCAAAACCATACCAGCTGCCAACACCTCATTTAACGGCGCTTTGTGCATAGCGGTTCTATATCCTCTTTTATGCAACGAATCGCCCGAACTGTCTAAGGACATGGTGGCCTTATCGTTTGCCAAGTGAATCACCAACCGTATATCGGGATTATCCAATTCCACCGATGGTCTTGTTCCCACTTTTTCTCTAAACTGATCAACAATGGCATCTTTAGCCTTTAAGGCCACATACAGAGAATGTGTGAAAGCTTCGGAATACACCACTGGGTCGATGGCTAGAGTTTGCTCCACTCCCATTATAGTAGACCAGTCGAACTCTTTTACACCATCATAAAGCTCCTGATCGTTTTTAACTGTAAAATGATGTATGGGAAGTAAAATTCTGATTGCGGTGCGCAAATGCAAGTTCGCTTTGTACAATATCTCTCGATCACCTTCAAACTCAACGGCTCTATTTACCGTTTTTATATTCTGAGCTCCAATACCTTTTAACTCCTCGGCTAGGACATCTTCGAGTCCGTGGAGTGTTTTTGCAATCAGTTTCAATATAGTATGTGTTTAATAAATATGTGCATCATCGTTTGATACCATTTCGGTACGAAGGTAAATAATACCTCTTATTATGCAAAAAACTACTTTATTTTTTTTCGTCAGAGACTAAAAAAAGATAGGATGATGGAGTTTCTGCTAATTTTATAATTTTCGGAAGGTAGCTAATAGCTCATTTTTGTTAGTTTTGCAGCTCACTTAATAATCATTTAAAAATAATACGATGAAGATTACAAATTACATTATCAATGGCAGGGAAGTGATTTTTAAAAAATGGCAGGGAACGAAATACGCCATATTTAACTCACTAAATAAATACATCCGCATAGGAATGCTATCGGCCATCTATTTTGTCTTTTTAGGCTATGCACAAACCTTTGCCCAAACCGACACAGCTTCTATAGGCAAAAAAATCAAATTGGAAGAGATAAAAGTGTCAGCACGGCGCACCCCGGCACTCTATTCCGAAATAGGAAGAGTAGTCACGGTTATCACGAAAAGCGAAATTGAGGCGCTCCCTGTGCAAAGTATCGACCAGTTATTGGAATACGTTGCACATGTGGATGTTCGCCAAAGAGGACCCTTGGGAGTACAATCCGATGTGAGCGTGCGAGGCGGTTCGTTTGACCAGGTGATGATCATGCTCAATGGCATTAACATTACCGATCCGCAAACGGGCCATCACAACTTAAACCTGCCGGTCGATTTTGAGAGTATCGATCGTGTTGAAATACTGGAAGGCCCCGGTGCCCGGGTATTTGGCTCTAATGCCTTTAGCGGAGCCATCAATTTTATAACGGGCTCAGGCGAAGGCTCACAAATAAAAGCCAACGTAATGGCGGGTGAGCATGGATTGTACAATATGGGAGCCAGCGGCACCATGGAGCTCGGTAAAACCAAAAGTTTTGTGGCCATCAACAAAAGCGCTACCGACGGTTATATCAACAATACCGATTTTGAAATTTACAATCTTTTTTATCAAGGCCAATTGGCCACACAAACAGAACATCTGGAATTACAGCTTGGCTACACCGACAGAGGTTTTGGTGCAAATTCATTCTACTCTAAAAAATACCCCAATCAATATGAGCAAACCAAAACTACATTTGCCAGTTTAAGTTTTGCAACAAAAACAAAAAATCCAATAAAGTCTTCTGTTTACTGGCGCCGCCACCACGACCGTTTTGAGTTATACCGAGATAACATAGGAGCTGCTACATGGTACACAAACCACAACTACCATTTAACCGATGTTATAGGCACTAACATAAATGCAGTTTACAACACTCCGCTAGGTAAAACGGCTATTGGTGCAGATTTACGCTCGGAGAGTATATGGAGTAATAAATTGGGTTTCGATATAAAAGACACATTGAAGGCACCGGGCGAGAAAGATGGTTTTTTTACAAAAAAACATAACCGAACCAATACCTCCTTTTTTGTGGAGCACAGCTACACCTTAAACCAACTGTCGGTTTCCGCAGGCTTAATGGCCAACTTAAATTCTGATATTGGATGGGGTTTTGAAATATTTCCAGGTTTCGATATCAGTTATTGGTTAAATAGCAATTTAAAAGTTTATGGTAGTATTAACCAATCGCTACGCATGCCCACTTATACCGATTTGTTTTATTCCGACTCCGAAAAAGAAGGAACCTCTGACCTAAAACCCGAAAAGGCAACCACCTATGAAGGTGGAATTAAGTATAAAACAAATAGCGGTTTAAGTGCCAATGTATCTTCATTTTATCGTGAGGGTACAAACATGATTGATTGGGGAAAGCAGGTCAATGCGCCTGAGGGGACAAAATGGAAATCTTCTAACATTAGTAACATAAATACAGTTGGTATAGAAACTCTTGTACAAGCCAACATGCAAGCATTAATAAAAGGACAAGGGTTCTTACAGCATATAAACCTCACCTATTCCTGGTTAAATCAGGATAAGAATGTACCTGCTGGATATGATTCTCGTTATTTATTTGATTATTTAAAACACAAATTCTCCGGAAGCTTGCAACATGGAATTTACTCGGCTTTAAGTGCTACATGGACTGCCCAATATCAGGATAGAGGTGGTTACTTTATGGACTATAATCCAGCAACTAAACTTTACGATATCAAAACAAATTATCAACCTTTTTGGGTGATGGATTTTAAATTGAGCTGGCAAAAGCCTATTTATACCGTTTATGCAGAGGCGACTAACTTACTCGATAAAAAGTATACAGATATTGAAAAAATATACCAACCGGGGAGATGGATAAAAGTGGGTGTAAAAATTCGCTTAGGAATATAAGATTGTTAGACAATAGATTGTTAGATGATAGAATGTTAGATTGTTAGATCAAAAGATCGTTAGACAATAAACGGCTAGATAATAGACTACCTTCAAATAGGTAAAAATAAGGGTATTGATTGAGTTTATAAAATAACACAAGTAGTTAATATTCATGATTTTACATAAATACAACGAAGGGTTGTAAACCAAAGAAAAAAGTTATCCGGCAGTTGCCGGATAACTTTCTTTATTTTAAATTATTGATGTTTGATTAAGATTGATAATTTGCTTGTGAAAAATAGTAGTGATTTTGATTACATATTCTGGTAATCTGATTTTTTTACCTTATTGTGTTGTTTTTCCAGCTTCACACATTCCATGGTCATGTTATTTTTGGATTTATTTTTATCCACCATCCTCATTTCCATCATTAAACCGTCTTCCAGAGCCTTATCGCTCCAATTAAAACTATACGATTTTGGAAATTTTTGATTCGTGCTATACATTTTACCCATGCTTACTTCTACATCCGGGGCAATATACATAGTAGTCTCATATTCGTCGTTTTCCGCCACATAACCGTTGCACTTGTATCCTAGAATTACTTTCCCAGGAATCTCTTTGATTTTAAAGTCGGGTATGGAATCCTCGTCATTATCAGCTTCACCCAAATTTTTTGGCATTTTAGTTACCGTGGCAAACGATTTGCCCTCATTATTCATAAACAACACTGTGAAGTTGTTTTGCAAATCGTAAACCATGGTCATCCCCTCTCCCTGACTCATCTTAAAACCCCAATAAGGTGCATCTTTACGTAGTAAATATTCCATCTGAAAATTTTCTTTAGCTTTATCTGTGGACATATCTAACACATACACCCAGTCAAACTCATAGCTATCGGGGACTTCGTCCATGTTACCGGCCCCAATACCAAGAGCCATTGGGCTATTCTTCATCATTTCAGGATCCAACATCTTATCCATCGCTTTACCGGTCTCTCTATCGGCCTTGTCGGATACTTTATCCGTAATGGTCTCTTCCATTTTAGACTCTACCTTTTGCTGTAGCTTTTTTAAGAATTGGGCGTTGATTTCAGTAGAAAAAAGGAGTAAAAAAACAAAGGTAAAAATGGTGCAAATAGTGTGTTTGTTGACAAACGTTTTCATCTCTATCTATTTTAATGATACATAAATACCGACATTAACAAGCTGCGCTATGTCAGTTGAAGTACCAATTTACGACAATAGAAGAAACAATGCGAAATTTTAGTCAAAGAAAATGAGAATAACGTATAAGAAAATAGATAGTTGTTAAAAAACAATTAGGAGTTATCAGAAAATGTTCAGAAGCTGGGAGCAAGGAGCTGGGAGCAAAAAAAATGGAGCAGGGAGTATATGAAGTTTTCAACCCCACGCCCCCTGCTCCACGCACTTAATCATTTGCCTACCCCAAGCGATTTTTAAAATCCTCATATCCAAATTTACGTAATAAAGTAAATCCTTTTTTTCTACTCCAAATGCCTATGGAGGGATGTGTAACCCCATTAAACATGGTGGTTTTTACCATGGTATAATGAATCATATCTTCAAATACAACCAGGTCGCCTATGCTGAGTTCCTTGTCGAAAGAATAATCACCCATTACATCGCCAGCAAGGCAACTATTGCCACCCATTTTATAAACATGCTTGTCGTCCTCAACACTATTTATTGCTCCCTCAATGGCAGGTTGATAAGGCATCTCCAAACAATCGGGCATGTGTGCAGCAAACGAAACGTCTAACATAGCGGTTTGAATACTATGATTTTTAACAATGTCGATAACGGTACTTACCAACACACCTGTGCCCCAGTTAAAAGCGCTACCGGGCTCCAATATCAGATGCAAATTCCACTTTTGTTTAAATGCTTTAAGCACAGCAATCAGATGTTCCACATCGTAATCTTTATGCGTCATCAGATGTCCGCCACCCATGTTGAGCCATTTTATTTGAGGCAAAAACTTGCCGAACCTTTCCTCCACAGCCTTTAAGGTATTTTCCAAATCATAGGAATTGGATTCGCACAAGGAGTGAAAATGCAAACCCTCGATGCCTTTGGGCAGCTCAATAGGCATTTGGGAGGATGGGATACCCAATCTGGATCCGGGCACGCCTGGGTTATATAAATCCGTTTTTACGGTAGAGTGTTCGGGGTTAATACGTAAACCCATGGAAACATGCTGGGGATATTCCATCACCTTGTTATTCAATCTTTTGAACTGACTTACGGAATTGAAAGTTATATGACTGCTGTAAGCTAGTATCTTATCAAAATCACTATCCTTATAAGCGGGTGCATAGGTGTGTGCCTTGCTTCCCATCTCTTCAAAAGCTAGTTGTGCTTCATTGATGGAACTGGCTGTTGCCGAAGGAATATATTCCGTAATAATAGGAAATGCTCCCCACATAGCAAAAGACTTAAAGGCAAGGATAATTTCAACCCCTGCCCTATCCTTAACAGACTTTATCAATTCAAGGTTTTTGCGCAACAGGTCTTCATCCAACACAAAACAAGGAGAAGGGATTTTAGAATAGTTGATAGGCATTTTTAGAGACTGTTAGATAAGAGATAAGAGATTAATAGATTAGAGACAATAGATTAGAGATTAATAGATTAAAGATCACTATTGTCCGGTAAAAACATAGTCCAATTTTATAGATTCTTCGCTTCACTACGTTTCGCTCTGAATGACAGGTGTATGGTTTTTTGGGGAGGGCTTGGTTGGCGGCTTCGCCGCCAACCAAGCCCTCCCCTCCCAAATACTACTCAATGCCCTGTCATTCCGGCCGTAGGGAGGAATCTATATATATTAACCAGACACCAATGATTAAAGATTAATGGATTATTCGTTTTTATATGCAGACTACATCCTGAATTTATTGGGATGTTTATTATCTACTGTGTTTATTTGAAATCATAATCCGAAAATATTTAACCACTATTTGGTATCTAATTCATATTTAACCCTGTCCACTAAAAGCAGACAGGGTTATATGATAAATTAAAAACTTACAAGTTTGAAGTGATATCTCTCGTGATATTTTAGTTACAACTCCAAATCTACATTAAATTCCTCTATCCAAGGCAAGCCAAGCTTATTGAGTTGTTCCATAAAAGGATCAGGATTAAACTCTTCCACGTTGAACACTCCCGGTTTTTTCCATAATCCTTGCAGAAACATCATGGCTCCAATTGTGGCCGGAACGCCCGTGGTATAACTTACGCCTTGTGCTCCAGTTTCCTGGTAAGCGGCCTGATGGCTGCAATTGTTATACACGTAATACGTAAGTTCCTTGCCGTCTTTTATTCCGCGTATTCTACAGCCGATAGAAGTTTCTCCGGTATAGTTTTCGCCTAGTTCGCCAGGATCGGGCAATACAGCTTTCAAGAACTGAATAGGGACGATTTCTTTGCCTTCGTAAAGGATGGGTTCGATACCGGCCATGCCGATATTTTGTATCACTCTTAAATGCGTTAGATACTCCTGCCCAAAAGTCATCCAAAAGCGGGCCTGTTTAAGCGTAGGGAAATTTTTCACCAGCGATTCAAGCTCTTCATGATTAATAAGATACGATTCGCGGTCGCCAATATTTGGATAGTTCAATGGCATATGAATTTCGTGCGGTTCAGTCTCTACCCATTTTCCATCTTGCCAAAACTTCCCTTTTTGGGTTACCTCGCGTATGTTTATTTCCGGATTAAAATTGGTGGCAAAGGCTTTACCGTGGTCGCCTCCATTACAGTCCACAATATCCAAATAATGCAACTCGTCGAAATGATGTTTAGCGGCATAGGCGGTAAAAACACTGGTAACGCCCGGATCGAAGCCACAACCCAAAATAGCTGTTAATCCTGCTTTTTTAAATTTATCCTGATAAGCCCATTGCCAACTGTACTCGTATTTGGCTTCGTCCAAAGGCTCGTAGTTAGCCGTATCTAAATAGGATACCCCGGCCTCAAGGCAGGCATCCATGATATGTAAATCTTGGTATGGCAAGGCAACGTTTACCACCAAATCCGGCCCAAACGATTTGATCAACGCAACCAGTTCGGGCACGTTATCGGCATCTACCTTTGCCGTTTTAATTTTGTTTCCACCGATTTTTTCGGCAATGGCATCGCATTTACTCTTTGTGCGACTAGCCAACATTATCTCTGTAAATACATCGGACAAACTGGCCATCTTGGTGGCTACCACCGTGCCTACGCCTCCGGCTCCAATTATCAATACTTTTCCCATTCTTAATAAAAATTAAGCGTTTTAAAATAAACCGTTAAGTTAGCAAAGAAAGATTAAAAATAGAAATTTGAAAATAGCGATGACCATTTTTTATGCGATTTTCGTTTGTTATGGTAATTTTGCAGCTCTACATCAATATTTATCATGGAAAACATCTTATCAAGAGTGCATGTATTTGGTGCTGAGCCTGCGTAAAGAGATTCCCAGCACAAGCCCGGCAATTCAAAAACGAAAGGATTAATAATATTGTGCACATGCTAAACACCCATTGCCAAAAAAGAACCGGAATGGTTTATTTAACTTCGTTTAAACATCAAAACAGCACCTCTTATCTAATTTTTATATAATTTTGAAACCATATTCCCTTGTTGCAGTATTTCAACAATCATTTAAACAAACAAATTTTTCTGACATGGCATTGATAAAGTGGACTGACGATCTGAATCTAAACATCAAAAGCATTGATGATCAGCATCGTAAACTCGTAAGTATGATAAACGAATTTTACATGCACTTACAACAAAAAAGCAACAAAGAACTTATCTCCAAACTTATCCGGGATATGAAGAATTATACCATTGTACATTTTTCGGACGAGGAAAAACTATTTGACCAGTATGGTTTTCAGGAATCCATAGCACACAAAAAAGAGCATCAAGATTTTGTGGATAAGGTTAACGATTTGGAATATAGATTTAACACCGGAAAACTAGTTTTATCTATCGAAATTACCAATTTTTTAAAATGTTGGTTAACTGAGCACATAAAAGGAACTGATGCAGGTTATGTACATCTGTTGCAATCAAAAGGTATGATTTAAATTGAGGAATACCTAACAGGTTTTCAAAACCTGTTAGGTATTATTGTAAGGTGTCGATATTATCTATTAACTCCCAACTGCTGCTTACTAATTCTACTGTGTACCATATCCGAAATATTATCATACGATTCCACTCCGGGCATCACCGGTTCCAAAAACTCCACCATCACCTTTTTAAAAGGTCTTGGAAACCAGCTCCCTTTAGGTAACGCATCGTAGGCACCTTTTATGGATACCGGCACAATGGGCACGTTAAGCTCTCGGCTCAAAATAGCAAAAGTCTTTTTAAAATCGCCCAGATGTCCTGTTTTTGTGCGGGTACCTTCGGGGAAAATGATCAGGTTCTTTTTCTTTTTTAAGGCCTCTCCTAACTTTTGAATGGACTCCTTCAAATCCTTATTCAAGTCCATGACGATGATATTGTTTCTATTGGCTAAAAACTTCATCCAAGCCCGACCCACATGTTTTTCTTTGGCGTAGAAGTAGGTGTTTTTAATGGTCTTACTCTTTAAAAACGCCGCCACAAACAGACCGTCAAAATAACTTTGGTGATTGGGTGCAATGATACAGGGCTCTTCTGGAATATTTTTAAGACCCTTTGCCTTTAATCCAAAATAAAGACGGAAAAAGGCTTTTGATACTTTTACAAACAGCGTCCCAGTAAACCAGGTTTTAGGTAGCGTTAAGCTCACTTTTTCTTTTAATATCTGTGTCCAGTCAATTTTTTCGACCTTCATTTTATTGCGGTGCTCTTGGATGTACTCGCTCAATGCCAGTACACTTTTAAACTTAAGTAGTTCCACAGGATCAATATCAACACCGAAGCTTGACTTCAAAAACACCTGAAAACTCACCTTGTCCAGTGAATCCATACCTAAATCCATTTCCAAATGGTGCTGGGGTAGCACTTTTTTACCTTTCTCTTGTTCCAGATACTCGGCTATAATATCAAATTCCCTGCTATCCACCTGCACTTCGGCTACCTCTTCAATTGCCTCATTATTTTCCAGTTCGGACAGTTTAAACCTACGTATTTTACCTAATCGTGTGCGGGGTAAATCGCCATCAAACACTGTAAAATCGGTTACCTTTTTATAGGAGGCACATTGCTGGTTATAATCATCGAATACCGACCATTTTATTTGCTGGTGCAACTCCAATGGATCTGTATATTGCGCTTTTAACTCATTAGAGGGAATAACAATAGCTTTAAATTTATCGCCCGACTGATACACCCCTACTTCGTTTACAAAGGCGGCATAATACTCCAGTTTTTGTTCAATTTCTACCGGGTTAATATTTTTACCATTCGAGAGGATCATGATCTCCTTTTTTCGCCCGGTAATAATCAAAAACTCATCCTTGTCGAAGTGTCCCAAATCACCGGTGTATAACCAGCCATCCTTTAGCACTTCGGCAGTTTCCTCGGGACGATTATAATATCCTTGCATAATATTAAGGCCTTTGGCCACAATTTCGCCTTCGCGTATTTCCACATCGCATTGCGGCAATCTAAAGCCGGGCGAACCCACTTTGATATGTCCGGGACGAGTAAAAGTGATCATCGGTGCCGCTTCGGTCATGCCATATCCTTCGAGTACGTCGAAACCCAGGGTTTTGTAATCGTTGCCCACTGCGGCATCCAAAGCCGCTCCACCACAAACCATATAACGGATACTACCACCAAACTTTTTATGCACCGTTCCAAAAACAAACTTTGAAAAAGCTTTTGAATTTATTTTTTCCGCCAGACTAAACAGTGCTCTGGCTACTTTGCTTTTATTAATCTTATCCTTAATTCCCTTACGGATGGCACTGAACAGCCGTGGCACACCAATCAAAAGGGTCACTTTATTATCTTGCATTGTTTTAATAATATCCTCCGAAGCCATTGATGGCGACATAGCCACAGTAGCTCCCGAAAACAGAGTAATAATCATAGTGCCCAACAATGGAAAAATATGATGCAGCGGCAGCAATAACAGGACGGTATCTTTGGGCCCGTAAATTTTAACATCTTCCGAAACGGCTTTTATATTAGACAACAGATTGGCAAACGAGAGCATAACACCTTTAGGGCTTCCGGTTGTACCCGAAGTATAAATAATGACTGCGGTTTTTTGCTTATCGGGTTCAATGACAGGAAACTCGGTAAAGTGATCCGATGGTGTTTCCTCGTAATCATCTATTACCAATATTTTGGGCTCGTAATTTACTTTACGCAATGCCAATTGTAAATCCGCCTTTTTATCTTTAGATACAAAGATAACCTCAGGACGGCAATCATTTAAAATATAGGCCACCTCACTAACAGTGCTCATAAAATCAACAGGTACCACAAGGGCATTATTATTCCATGCGGAATAGAAACTATGTATCCAACCCGGCCGATTCTCCGAAAAAATACCCACTTTATTCACCGTTTCATACAACGAGGAATATAGTTGAATTTTACTACCTAAAACATGGTAAGTAATAGATGTTTTGGCGTTTACAATTGCTTCTTTTTCAATGTTTTTTAAAAACATACTTGTTTTATACGTTATTGAGGGCACAAATATAAGCAAATTTCATGTCTCTAAAGTTTAAATCTAAACTGCTAGATCGTATCCCTATACCATTCATATAGTGATGCACTGGTTTTTCAATCTGTTTATTATTGCGCACTGATCCTCCTTATAAACAGGCAGTAAAGCCTTTTGTTTGAATTCTTTCGCACAATCTTTGAACCTTTCGTTAACTATTGTTATTTTTGAGGATAAGAGATAAATCAAGAACCATAAAACACCTATGTCATGAAAAGAGTATTTATTTTTTTAGCCGAAGGCTTTGAAGAAATTGAGGCCATTACACCTATTGACGTTTTGCGCAGAGCAAACATTGATGTGACCACCGTTTCAATTTCTGATAAAAAAGAAGTGAGCGGAGCGCACAACATAACCATTTTAGCGGATACTATTTTTTCTGAAACTGATTTTTCGGATGCCGATTTATTGGTTCTTCCCGGCGGTATGCCTAATGCCATTTACTTAAGGAAAAATAACGTATTAAGCTATTAATCAGTTGCATATGATATTATTTTTTCGTATTTTGTTATGAATTCAAACTAAAAATATAAACATGAAGAATGCACATTTTTTTGAAAAATTGATGAAG
>JAGXIO010000035.1 GCA_024635555.1 Saccharicrinis sp. | reverse complement strand
TTTTCAATTTTAGAAATTTGAGCTTTTTGAACCCCAATCAAATTTCCTAACTGTTCTTGGGTCAAATGCTTTTCTTTACGTGCTTTTTTTATCATACCTCCAAGAATATCCAATTTAAGTTCAAATTCAAATTGATCTCTTGCTGGTAATCCTTTTTCCCCAATATATTTGTCTGTTAATTCTTCTAACGTGTACTTTTTCATGTTATTCATCCCCTTTTTCTTTAAAATACTGTATTCTAATCCTTTCTGCCTTTTCAATCTCGAATTTTGGTGTTTTCTGTGTTTTCTTAATAAATCCATGAGTTGCAATAACAAGAGTTTCTTCCTTTTCTGTTTTGTCCCAAAAAGCAAGAAGCCGGATTTGTTTGGTCATATATTTTGTTCTAAATTCCCAAATATTCCCATCCAGCTTTTTGAATAATTCAGGGTCATTGACATCTCGTGATTTCCAAACATTATACATCACCTTTTTCCTTGTTTTATCGTCCAAAGAATCAAGAAATGTTTTTGCCCACTCTAAAAAAATTATCGCATACTTAATCATCCGATTTCTTTTTAAACAAAAGTAACGAATAATTCCTTATAGGGAAACATCATATTGGACAAAAACCCTTTTTAATAATTATTTTCAACTGATCACTTTCTACCTTGTTAAAGAAAACTGAATCACAGAGAATATTGATCATAGTGTCATCCCCGCACCAACGCTAAAACTTGCATAGTCACCGGGAGAATAAGCTGCGAAAATTTGTACTATTCCTAATTTTGCTTTTACGCCAAAGTCAAGCGCCATCTTACCCAAATCGTAGTTGACCGTTAAAGGATCTTTTTCTTCTATTTCATCCAACACATCGCCCACGAAATAATTTCCTTTTAAAGCGTACTGAACAGTTGACGAAGAATAACCCAAACCCATAAAAGCTGAAAAAACAGGTACATCGAAGCCCAAAAGCAGTCGGCCTGTGTAACCCTTAACAGAACTTTTAAGCTGCTGGGATTGAGTAGATGAAGATGGATATTGTAAAGAAACATCGCTGCTTATGGCAGAATAGGCGCCAAAAATAGCCAGCGACATAGCGGGAATTTTATTTAAACCAGGGACGTATTCTTTTATGCTGTGCTTGATGCCTAGGCCATATTGATACAAATTACCCATACTGCCCTTGTCGATCTTAGGCATTAGTTTCAATCGAAGTTCCGTATTATAAGGCAAACCAAGTCCACCGGAAATTACAGGTAGCATTAAATTATCCTGCCCTTCCCCTTTTGGAAGCTGTATTTCTTTTCCGCTTGATTTACTTATAATAGTAGGATAATTTTCCGTCCTACCTGCGACATTAGCAGCAATCGAAAAGCTACCGTTCTTAGCCTTATAGTTTTCATCAAATCCAGGAAGCTGCGTAAGGTGATAACCTCTTTTACTGGTGGGCATTGTACTTGATGCCATACCAATTGAAACATCGAAACCCAAAAAACGATGCGTTTTGGCGGAATTATACCAACTTGTCTGTAAATAACTGCCCAGCATTTGAGCCATGGGATTTAAATAGGCATTGGCTGCCCCATACATTATTTCTGGAGTCTGCAACAAAGTCACCACCTCCTTTTGAGCCTTTACAAGAAGCAAGTTGAAAAACAATACAAACGACAAAAGCAGTATTCTCATAATCAAGGTATTATGTTATTTTAGCTATTTTCTGGGTTAATCCAACAATAACTTCGCCTCACTTAGCGAAATGCGTACCTCATTTTTATACGCAACAACATAACCTTTTGTTTTAGATTCTTCCATCGCTTTTTTGGCAGCGGCCAAAGTCTTGAATTTTCCAAAACTATACCTGTACCATCCGTCGCCTTTATTTAAGATGATTGGATACGAACCGCTATATACCCCTTTCAACGCGCTTTCTGAAACGGGCTTTTTATCCGCCAATATTTGAACTGTAAAATAAACATCTACTTTTGGCGTTTCCGCTACAACTTGTTTTACTACAGTTTGCGCTTGCACCAAGATTTCTTTATCCAAGGCATCTGGTTTAACCACTTCGGATTTTTCCACTATCTTAACCTCAGCCTTAGAATTGGTTTTTAAAGGTGTTTTTTTCTTTTCCTGAACCACCATAGGCTGCTCAACCATCACCGATTCAACAACCTGATCCTGAACCACAATGCCTCTACTAAAAGACTTGTCACTTTCAATAATTTGGATAGCTTGCTCCCCAAGATTAATAGCTTTTTGATATTGAATATTTGATAGATGGATTTGCTTACCTGCCTTTTTAAGATTGGCAGTTACCTTACTCTTTTCGCGGATATTTTTGGCCTCTTCCAGATGACTTTTAATAGAATCGTTAAGGATTAAAACATTTTGGTATGCAGCTCCATCTTCCTTGTTCAGGTAATTACTAATATAGGGTTTTAGCACTTGTATTGCACCTTCGAAACCTGCTTTATAATAAGATTTGGTATCAAAAAGCAATCGACTCACTCTCTTTCCCACCAAAATATTTTCGGAGAGTTGAATATAATTAGGGTTTCGCTGGAAGAGTTTGTCCTTGGGATACGTGAAATTTGCAAATAAAATTTCGTTACCCTGATTAATATATGAATCTGCTTTTTCAATCTTGCCTCTGTCGTTTTCCGAAAGCATCTCTGCAATTTTAGTATCTATTACCTGCGCCCACAGTGCAATGGAATTAGAAAGAAAACAAAACATGCAAAATATCCGAAGCAAATTCATGTTACGTACTTTTAGGTTTAATTTTGATAAAATTAAACCTAATTCTCTACTTTACCTAAAATTGATTCCTAATCCAGCTGTGATTGAACTATAATCACCCAAAGTATAATCAGCATGGAGCGCTATAACGCCTAAACGTATTCTCATTCCTACGTTCATATCGAATGAGTTAGTTGAATAGCCTAAACTTATAGGATCTTTGGTGTTTGTGGGTTTGTAAACTCCCAACAAATCAAAATCGCTTGATGATTTTCCGTATCCCAAGCCGCTATAAAAGGCTACTAAGGGTAGGTTGGCACCAATCAACAAGCGGGTGGTGAAGCCACTGGACGAAAGATCTAATGAGCCATCAAAATTATCATCATTAACAGCCATTTCGCTGGTGAATTTGGTGTATGCGGCCAGCACCGAAACGTTAAGCACTGGAACATGCTTAACGCCAGGAATGTAATCCTTTAAGTCTTTTTGTACACCTATTCCCCAAAGGCCTAACTTCCCGTAATCACCAATTTCCACCTTGGGTGTTAACCTACCCTTAATCTCGAAACCATAAGGTAAACCCAGCCCGGCAGATACCATGGGAACAGGCAAAAAGTCCATTCCTGTTCCGTTGGGCATAGTAAAGTCGGCTGGCGTTCCTGCCGGTAAATTTTTCGGTTTTAACACAGGCATGTTATCCATATCTCCGGCAACAGTAGGTGTGATTGCATTGGAGGGATCGGCCAATTCATAGGTTTCAAGCTGACTGCTATACTTACTGATATCAAATGTTTTAGCACTAGAAGGTGCTTTGATATAACTAGCCGTAAATGTGAGGTCAAAGCCCAATAATTTATGGGGTTTTGCCGATGTGTACCATCCGTTATTCAAACCTTTACCCAACATCTCGCCATAAGGTTTCAGGTACGGATGTGCCAAGGTATTGGCATCTTTTATGCCTGCTTGCAATAATTCTGTAATATCAGTCTGTGCAAACGATTTAGTACCGAATAGCGCTACTATCCCTATCAATAAAAATAACTTTTTCATAAAAACATGTATTTAGTGTTGTCTATTTATTTCAATATTAACTTGTAAACTACTGATCCGTTGTGGGGTATCCCCCCTTTTATTAGCCCTAATAACTCATTTTTCCAGCATGACAGTTGCTTCTTTAATCGAAATCCGCTTCTCGTTCAGGTAGGCCACAACATAACCTTGCACACCCGACCGGGTTTTCATTTGGTTGGCTTCGGATAAGGTAGCAAACTTACCAAAACTATATCTGTACCATCCATCTGCCACATGCTCCAACATTTCAAAGGGGCCATCGTAAACCTGAGCCAACCGCTCCTTTGAAATGGCATTTTTATCTGCCAGAAATTGCACCGAAAAATACACATGCGGAGCGTCTTCTGACTTGGCCGTTATTAAAACAGTATCTTGTAATAATGGTTCAGTAAGATTAGGTGATAATAAGCTATCCTTAGGCATAATCAAAGAATCAGCGTATAAGGTAGACACTGGTAGCGTACCCACCCCAGCACTATCCGTATTCATCAGTGGATTTGGTTGAGATAGAACAACTATTTCATCTACACCAATACTATCCAAAGCTAAGGCCAGCCCACTTGTTACGATAGGCAAAGGAGCGGCTACAACCTGGTTAGTTGAATCCATAAGTGGTTCCTGCACCAAATTAACGGGAGCTTCGGTTTCTATTTCACCTTGACTAAATGTATCGATGGCCTTTTCCAAAGTTTGAATAGCATTAGCTTCCTTTTCATTGGCATCCAGCAACATATCTGCTGCCTTGTTCACGTCTGATAAGTTGCTTACTTTACGGCGAAGCTTTCTGCCATTTTTATATTCACCCTTTGCACTATTCATTAAACCAACAGCATCTTGCTGCAAAATTCCTTCTTTGATACCTCCACTAACTACTTTTTTATAAGTGTTATATTTTTTTCCGTACCCTTCCTTGTAAAACGAAGCAGAGGTAACAATTATTTTATTGCTTTTGGTCTGCAAACGCCTCACCTTGCCCGAACGGGACTTACCTTGAGTTTCTACAGCCTCAATTTGCCGCACATACTTTTCCTTTTTAGCCACAATGGCATCACCCTTGGCAATTTTTTTGTCGGCCTTAGCTATTTTTCTTTCGTTACCCGAACTGAGTATTAACTGCTGTTGAGCTTGTATATTAACTACGACACCCATAAATAATACCATACAAAAACAAAAAAACTTCATATCCATTTAATTTAAATCCTTAACACTTTGCACAAAGGCCTCGTGCCTTTTACTATAAAATGGGATGAGATGTTACAAAATTGGAAGGTGAGCACGCTATTTTTAAAATTTAAGGCCATCTTTAAAACATTCAACCCATATCATCAAATTATTGTAAAAATTACGGACAGGTATTTGTATAAAAACAGGATAACATCTACTTTTAGCCACACATAACTTCACTAAGATTAAAACAAACATGAAACATTTTTTATCTTTTAGTTGCTTACTTTGCATGGCCATAATTTTGGGCAGTTGTAATCAAAAAAATACTATGAATACCAATCCATTATTACAAGATTTTAACACGGTGCATCAAACACCACCGTTCAACAACATTAAAACTGAAGATTATCTTCCGGCATTTAAAACAACTTTGGTTTCTGCACGTGAGGATATTGCAGCTATTATTAATTCAAAGGATGCGCCCAGCTTTGAAAATACCGTGCTGGCATTAGAATATGCCGGACAACAGTTAGAAAAAGTTTCTACCATATTTTTCAACATCAATTCGGCCGAAACCAATGACGAAATTCAGGCCATAGCCCGCGAAGTTTCACCCATGCTAACCGCGTATTCCAACGACATTGTTTTAAACGATACCTTATTTATCCGCATAAAAACAGTTTACGATTCGCGCAATAATCTTAACCTTAATCCGGAGCAACTTAAATTACTGGAAGATTCGTACAAAGGATTTGAGCGAAAAGGGGCTTTACTGACGGGCGAAGATAAAGAGCGCTATCGTGCCGTAACCACAGAATTGAGCAAGCTCACGCTGCAATTTGGCGAAAACGTGCTGGCGGAGACTAACGCATTTAAATTGCATGTGACCGACTCTGCCGACTTGTCCGGTTTGCCCGATAATGTTATAAGTGAAGCAGCCGAAGTGGCCAAAAGTGAAGAAAAAGAAGGATGGATTTTCACCTTGCAGCATCCCAGCTATGTTCCTTTTATGAAGTACGCCGATAACAGGGAACTACGGAAGCAAATGTACATGGCCTATGCTAGCCGCGCCAGCCAAGGCAACGAGCATGACAACAAGGATATTATTTCCAAAATAGTAAACCTGCGTTTAGAGAAAGCAAAATTACTAGGCTACCAAAGTCACGCAGCATTTGTACTTGAAGAACGTATGGCTAAAACTCCGACGAAAGTAACTGAGTTCCTCGAAGACCTTTTAGAGCGCTCTATTGAATTTGCACGTAATGATGTGGCCGAAGCTAGTGCTTATGCGCAAAAAGATGGTTTAAGCGATACATTTGAGCGTTGGGATTTTAGCTATTACTCAGAAAAGTTAAAAGCCGAAAAATTTGATTTTACCGAAGAGGAAACCAAGCCTTACTTTCCCTTAGATAAAGTGATTGAGGGCGTATTAGGACTGGCCAACAATTTATATGGCATCACTTTTATCGAAAATAAAGAGATTCCTGTTTATCACCCCGAAGTAAAAGCCTATGAAGTGCTGGACGAAAATGGCGAATACCTGTCTGTTCTCTACCTCGATTTTTTTCCCAGAAAAGGCAAGCAGGGTGGTGCTTGGATGACTACTTATGGCGATCAATATATTAAGGATGGCAAAAATGTTCGTCCGTTTGTTTCGCTGGTCTGCAATTTTAGTCGCCCCACACAGGATGCTCCCTCCCTTTTAACGCATAACGAGTTAACTACTTTCTTGCATGAGTTTGGACACGGTCTGCATGGTATGTTGGCCAATACCACCTATAGAAGCCAAAGCGGAACCAGCGTGTATCGCGATTTTGTGGAGTTACCTTCACAAATCCTGGAGAACTGGGGCACCGAAAAGGAATGGCTTCAAATGGTTGGTCAGCACTATAAAACAGGCGAGGTGATTCCTGATGAGTTGGTAGACAAGATTTTGGCTTCGTCCAACTTCCAGAGCGGATACTTGACCGTGCGCCAGCTATCGTTTGGCTTAAACGACATGGCTTGGCACTCTATCACCACACCTTTTGAAGGTTCTGTAATTAGTTTTGAAGATGCCGCCATGGCAAAAACAGAATTATTCCCCGCAGTTGAGGGAACTAGCTTTAGTCCGGCCTTTTCACATATTTTTGCAGGTGGCTATGCCGCAGGATATTACGGCTATAAATGGGCAGAGGTTTTGGATGCTGATGCTTTTAGCCTTTTTAAGCAAAACGGTATATTTGATAAAGCCACAGCCCTTTCGTTCCGCGATAACATATTATCCAAAGGTGGCACAGCACATCCCATGGATTTGTACGTAGCCTTTAGAGGACAGGAACCTACTCTGGATGCTTTGATGGAAAGAAGTGGATTGATGAACCGGCATGGCCAGAGCAAATAATTATATTACCTACTAAAAGAAATTTTAATTCAACTCACCTGGTGGCATTTACTACACGTCTATAGTCACCAGGTGAGCTATTATTGGATGAGACTTTTATCAATAATCGAGGTGAAGTAACTTTATTTCAACATATATATTGCATACACTTCTGCGGCTTTAAGTAATTCGTCACTAGTGTCAAGTCAACTATGAAATGTCGTAATAATAAATTAACTTTGGTCAAAACGGCCATGATAAAGTACAAAGTTACCTTAACACAACAGGAAAGAGAAGAATTGCAAGAGATTGCAAAAAAAGGATCCCACAAATCACAAAAAGTTTTGAACGCGCTCATCCTACTGAACTGCGATGTTGGCGAATTCCAAAACAACAAGTCAGTCAATGAAACCATTTCAAATGTGCTGCACGTAAGCATGAAGAAGATAGACCGGGTAAAGAAGCGATTTGTAGAAGAGGGATTGAATGTGGCGCTGGAAGGGCACAAAGAAGGACGGGTTTATAAAAAGAAAGCCGATGGTGAATTTGAAGCTCATTTGGTGGCACTGAGCTGCAGTGATCCGCCAGAAGGATTTTCCAGATGGTCATTGAGGTTATTGGCAGATAAGGCTGTTGAATTGGAATACATTGATGAAATATCGCACGAAACCGTGCGGAAGATTTTAAAAAAAACGAATTAAAACCCTGGAAGAAAAAAGGATGGGTGATTCCACCATTGGAAAATGGTGATTTCGTGGCTAACATGGAAAAAGTACTGGAAGTGTACAAACGAAAATACGACCCCAGGTTCCCTGTGGTCTGCATGGACGAATCGCCTAAACAACTTATAGGCGAGACAAAGGAACCGATAAAAGCAAAGCCCGGGCGCGAAGCGATATTTGATTACGAATACAGCCGGCATGGGTCAGTCAATATATTCATAGCAAATGAGCCATTGGCGGGCAAAAGGTATGTGAAAGTTACCGAAAGAAAGACGAAAGCTGACTGGGCGCAATTCTTGCTTGAGATAGCCGAATTGTATAAGGGTGCTGAAAAAATCACGTTGGTTATGGATAATTTAGCTACGCATAAGCCAGGGGCGCTTTACGAATTGTTCAAACCAGATAAGGCTAAAAAATTATGGGACAGGTTCGACTTTGTGTATACCCCAAAACACGGCAGTTGGCTGAACATGGCTGAAATAGAACTAAACGTGCTGATGGGGCAATGTTTGAATCGGAGAATTGATAATATTCAAAAAGTGAGGTCGGAAGCGTTGGCATGGGCAACGGCTCGAAATAACAAGGATGCAAAAATCAATTGGCAGTTTACAGCAGAGGATGCAAGAATAAAATTAAAGCGACTTTACCCGACTTTTGATGCTTGACTTGACACTAG
>JAGXIO010000259.1 GCA_024635555.1 Saccharicrinis sp. | reverse complement strand
TACCATTTAAATAATGAAATTAGTACCGGTATAATGCCGATAACTTGTCCCGCACTTGTTTCGGGATATAAATGAAGAGCGTTAATGACAGCAAGAAGTTTAACGCTCATTTCATTTAATAATCGGTATTACCAGTTATGGTAGGATCAAAGCAGAACAATATCGGAGATACTGAAAATTGTCAAAGTGAGCAGGGCTACTTTTTATAGGTATATTGCTTGGGTACAAGCCAGCCGGACGCCTACCGGATGGTAGGGAGGAGAAGGGGGAGGAGAAGGGGGAGAAAAAGTAGGAGTAAATGTTGTTTGCATAGACTTTCATGCACTTGGAAGTTTTACAATACAAAATCAGATTGAAATTAAATGATACAAACATATTTCCTAGAATACCCAAAACATCTATTAAACCAGCATCGCCTTGCACGGCGATGCCAGTTTCATATTCTGATTATACGCACTGACATATGAAATGCTATTATCTGGGGACACAAATTTAACCGATATGGTATTTCAATTCCTCCGGTAACACAGGTGTAGCACCATGATGGGTACAAACAAAGGCCGACACATCAACCGCCTTTTGGTGGAGTACAGCCAAGGGTTGTTTAAAAAGCAAGCCCATTACCATGGTGGCGGTAAAAGAATCGCCGGCCCCGATGGTATCGGCCACTTTTACTTTTGGTGTGGGTATAAATGATTTATCATCTTTTGACATCAGCAAACTCCCTTCAGAACCTTTGGTGAGGGTGAGCAGTCGGAGATTATACTTTTCGATGATCTGTTGGCAAAGCTCCTCCTCCGTGCCTTGCATCCCAAACGTATCTTTGAACAAAACAATTTCCTCCTCATTAATCTTGAACACATCGGCATATGCCAATGATTTTTCAATAATCACTTTGGAGTAAAAGTTTTGACGTAGGTTGATATCAAACACCTTTATGCATGACTTAGGCACCATTTCCAACGCCTCCCATATAGCCTTGCGTGACACTTGGCTGCGTTGAGCCAGGGAACCAAAGCAAATAGCATCAGCCTTGGCCAATTTTTCCTTCGCCGTATCCGTCAGAACTAGGTTATCCCAGGCCACACCTTCGTGGATGATGTAACTTGGTATTCCGTCCTTTAACTCCACAGTGACTGTTCCGGTAGGTTCTTTGGCGAGCGAAAGTCCGTTATGCACTTTTTTTTCCTTGATGAGCCTAACAATCTCTTTACCCAGCTCATCGTTGCCCACGGCACTTACGGCCATGCCCTCGGCACCCAATTGCGTGGCGTGGTATGCAAAGTTGGCAGGTGCCCCGCCCAAAATTTTTCCATCAGGCAATAAATCCCAAAGGATTTCGCCTATTCCGATTACGGTATGTTTCATATTTTAGATTATTAGATAAGAGATTATTAGATAAGAGATTAAAAGACAACCTGCCTCCCAAAACGAGTTCGGGACAGGTTATCCGAAGCAGTGCTGTAAGCTATTCTCTTATATGTTCGACTCTGTTGTGTCGATATTTTAATTAAGCTTTTTACCTGCAATTACTTGTTAAGGCCGAGGTCTTCTTCAATTTGTTCAAGTGATTTACCTTTTGTTTCGGGGATACGGAAAAGGGTAAACACGAAGGCCAGTATACTGAACACCAGAAAAAAACCGAAGGTGTATGATCCGCCCAGGCTTTCGAGCATCCAGGGGAAAAACTGTACCACCAAAAGTGTAAACACCCAGCTTATAGCTGTTGACACCGACATAGCCAGGCCACGCACTTTGTTGGGATATATCTCGGAGGTCACCACCCACATAACCGGTGCAAACGATGCCGCAAAAAAGGCAATATATCCGAGGATGGCTATAAACACCCCAATACCACCTACATCGCCTACATGAAAAGCATAGGTAATATAAGAAAGGGTAACAATCATTCCGGCAGCACCCCACAGCAGCAGTTGCTTGCGGCCAACCTTATCGATCAACCAAACAGCCACTAACGTAAAAATCATATTGATAACGCCCAGCAAAATAGACTGCAACAGGGCAGTATCGCCACCCACACCTGTTTTTGCGAAGATGGTGGGCGCATAGGCGATGATGGCATTGATTCCGGTGATTTGCTGAAACACAGCCAGCAAAATACCGATAAAGAGCACCTTGCCCAGATTGCCCTTAAACAAATCGGACAAGGAAATTTTATCTTTTTCGTTTTTTCTTTTGACAAAACTAAGGTTAATTTCATTCAATTCGTTTTCGGCCTCAGCAGCATCCACTATGCGGCCCAACACCTTACGGGCAGCATCTACTTTTCCCTTCATCACCAACCACCTCGGCGACTCGGGAAAGCTTAGCAGCGTAAGGAACATAAATGGAACGGCAAAAATAATAGGGCTATAAAGCATGTACCGCCATCCGTCCTGCATATCTACCACGCTATAATCGATTACATAAGCAATTAAAATCCCAACCACAATACCCAGTTGGTTCATTGTACCCATAGTGCCTCGGATGGCCGGGGGAGTTATTTCGCTGATATAAGTGGGCACAACTACCGAAACAGCTCCCACGGCGATCCCACCTATCAAACGTGCAATAATTAAATGCATGCTACTTTGTGCAGCTCCGCTAGCCAAAGCCGATACGGTAAACAGAACAGCTGCTATAACCAATGCCATTCTTCTTCCTAGCCTATCGCTCAAAGGGCCGGCAGTAAACGCACCAATTAAACAACCGGCTATCATGGAACTGACCACCAAACCGAGCTCGGTATCGCTTAACACAAACACATCCCTGATAAATATTACCGCGCCCGATATGGCCGCCATATTTATGCCGAACAGCAAGCTGCCCAGCACGGCTATAAAAATAGCCCAGTATAATCCTTTTTTAGTTTTCATTCTATTTAGTATTAAGTACTAAGTATCAAGTACAAAGTATCAAGTACAAAGTATCAAGATATAACCCCTTCCTACCAACTGGCAGATGTCTGTCGGCAGGAAGGGAATCACGACAAATAGTTTCGATACGATTACTTACACAACTTTATTTTATATCAACTTTAATGCGGGTTAATTTCCCCACACGCTATTTATTGGAGCATATGTTGCTTCCATTATTTTTACTTTTCCCTTTGCTTCGAGCTCAATTTGGTTCCAATCTTTGTTCGGGAAAACCAGGTTGGTCATTTGAAACTGGCCATCGTTGACGAACAGCTCAATACTTGATTCGTCCCAATACACCTGCACCTTTAATTCTACTTTATTATTGAATGAACAGTCACCAACAATAGGTACGGCAAACTCGGGACTGAAATCCTTTTTCCCGGCATTGTCCCTATTGAAATGAACTTTGTTTTCGGCCAAATCGAAGGTAACTACAGCTTCTTCGTTTAATGCGTTCAGTAGTTTGAGCTTAATAACCTCACTTTCTGAAGCATCCATGAACAGGCTGGCAGCCCAAGCGCCTCCGCCCACCTGACCGTCAAAAAGAAGGGTAACATCATTATTTACTTCGACTTCCTGCATTTTAAACATATCCTCCTTATTCAGGATAGATTCAACTTCGGTTGCGGGCTTGCCAAAAACCTGATATGTTCCATCTGTGGACACCAAACTTAGCTCCCGAGGCAGGGTCATCGCACTGCGCCATTTTTGGGTAGGGACAACGTTGGCATACTGCCAGTTGCTCATCCAACCTATAAATAACCTCCGTCCGTCTTCTTCGGGGATATCGCTCCAGGTTACACCTGCATAATTGTCTTTTCCCCAATCAAACCAAATAGGATCTGCCGATGGGTTTTCGTTTTTAAATTGGCTGCCATCGAACTCGCCAATAAAATATTGCGTTACCGAACCTCCGTTGGGCCCGCCCGGGTTAATGCTTACCAACAACACCCATTTTTCGGTTCCGTTTTGGTCTGTCATCTTAAATAGGTCGGGACACTCCCAAACACCGCCATGTCCGCCCACATCCGTACCAAAATCCGACTCGTGCTTCCACGATTTTAAATCGGGCGATGAGTAAAACGAGATATGGTCCTTTACTGCCAAGGTCATGATCCACTTTTGCCCCTCCGGATACCAGCTCACTTTGGGATCCCTAAAATCCCGGATGCCCGGGTTTTTTAATACCGGCTCATCATATTTAGTCCAGGTTCTGCCCTTGTCGTTGCTGTATGCAATTCCCTGCGTTTGATAATCAATCTCCCCAGCCTTTTCACCTTCGGGCTCGTGGTACGTGAAAATGGCTATAAGCGGTGGCTGACCGTCTTTTCCTAAACCCGAAGTATTTTTCCAATCTACAACTGCACTTCCCGAGAAAATGTAGCCATACTCGTCGGGATAAAGTGCAACGGGTTGATGTTCCCAATGCAACATATCGGTGCTGATAGCGTGTCCCCAGTGCATGGGCCCCCATACGGTTGAATCGGGATAATACTGATAAAACAAGTGATATTCGCCATCATAATACACCATCCCGTTGGGATCGTTCATCCACATGGAATCGGGCGTAAAATGGTACTGCGGGCGATAGGACTCGGCATAGTAATTTGATGGTAAGCTAACAAATTCTTGTTTTGACTTTATTGTACAACCAAATACAACGATGCCCAATATTAATAATAGCGTTGTCTTCATTTTTTGAATAATTTATATTTCATGATTAACGTTTTTAGTAACGAATAATCCGTTTCCTCTAATTTTATTCTATCTATAACACAGTATATCAATCTACTACCTTCACAACCAAATCCACAAAGCTTACCTTCCCTGTATCCGAAAATATCATCCAGGGATTCTGATGCATTTTATAAATTCTACTTGTCAAAGCTGTTTGACCATTTACATAAATCACTGCAACGGATCGTTCAATAATAACTTCTATTTTATAAACACCGTTCTCAGCTATTAATAATGGAACGGCATTCAGCAAATCATAGCTTGTTGAACTACTGTTCCAATCAGAAAGGCGTGCCAGCTTAAGCAAACCTTCATTTATATCAAGGTGCAGGGCATAAACAGATTTTAGGTCATCACAGGCTCCGAATACAAATCCAAAGTTTTTGGCTTCAGAATCGACATGGACTGTAGTCGAAATTTTATGTGGATTGAGCATTCTGCTAAACCTGACTTCCTGGCGTCCGGCGCTGGCATCCAACTCAAAAACATTGTCTGATTGTGTCACCCCTAATCCTTGTTCTATAATACCCAAGACGGTCTGTTTTGAAAATGTAGTGAACAAGCCACGAGGTAAGGACACCTCTAAAAAACCAGTCTCTTCATTTGCAGAGATCGCATGTGCCACCAAAGAACCTCCCCAATTGTAATTGTTTTGATCCTTGTCGTCAATTCGGGTAGGACACCATCCAAAAAGCAATCTTTCAATACCATCTGAAGCCGACTTGGCAGCATAAAATGCAACGCCGTCAAGAGAACTGACCGCGGGGGTTTCCCATGGACCATACATGCTATCACTCATGCGGTAATGCACTTTTCGATCGTTGATATTGGAATAGATGAAATACCATTTACCATTCATTTCAAAAAGATCTACACACTCAATCATAAAGACCGATTCATCTGTATAAAATGGCGACTCTATTTTCCAGTTATAAAGATCAGTAGATGTATATTGTGCTAAAACGGCTTTTTGATTGAAGCGTGTACTGACCAACATGACGTATAAACTGCGCGCTTCATCATAAACAACAAAGGGATCCCTAAATTCATTCTGATCGTAACCGGGATCTGCAAACAGCATAAATGAAACAACCTTATCCCAATCCATCAGATTGTTTGAAGTGGCTAACATAACAGCTTCTTTTGGCTCTCCGGCGCTATGATTCCATTTGTGACCCGTGTAAAATCCGTAATATTGATTGTCTTTCTTAATCACACTGCCTGTCCCAATAGCAATATCCTGCTCATAGATCTCACCACAAGGAATGGCCTCACCCCTATAAACATAGGAAGATGCATCAGCAGTTTGAACCAGATGCCAGGGATGAAACTGATCAGAAGGCGGTCGCTCGTCATCGAGGTAAAACACATGGAATACACCATTTTCATAGAAGGGCATAGGATCACCCACCCATGTATGTTGAGGACGAAAAAAGTATTGATAGCCTCCCAATTCCTGAGGCGTTCTACAATCCACTGATAAATCCACAACAGGCTGAACCTCCTTACCCACAGACTCCTTACTCTTTTTGCAGGAAACAGCCATGAACAAAAACACCGCTAATATTGAAAAAATAAATTGCTTCATGATCCTATCAAGTATTTAGGCCGGACAGAAAATATCTGTCCGTCCTGTTTTAAGACTTCATTTATTCAGCAGGATAAGCAATCAACTCATCCCAATACATACGATGCCCGATAAAGGAAGGATCGCCTTTGGTATCATCAATATGAGGTGCAACAAGTAAGGTATGAATCCTAGTTAAGCCGTGATCTGCAGGCATTACAAACTCCAATAGCTGCCACTCCCCGACTTGATCTGCGGAGTACATCGCCCTCAAATATTGATTGCCTGCTCCATCACCTTGAATTTCCATTTGAACCTCACCTGCGGCATCTTTCAATACCAATAATTGAAAACGCAAATACTTGCCCGAATCAATATTTAATCCGCCGAGTCCGCCACCAGTCCATGGGTCATCACCTCCATTGCGCCAAATAGATGCACAATATTGAGTTGGATTAACAGTGTTCTCTAACGGATTCTCAAATTGGCTGCTAATGTCACCTGCTGAACCAACGGTCCACCAATTGGGTACAACATCTTGGCCATTGTAAATAGTAAGCGGAAGAACAACCTCCTCACCTATTTCCACCACAACTGAATATTCAAATACCTCGCCCAGATAACTCAAAGTATAAGTTACAGCTTCTGTAAAATCCACCATAGCACCTGAAGCCGGTTCTATTTCAGCGCCTTCGGTAAAGGTAATATCGGGTTGAATCTGAGTAAGATCAGTTCCTTCAGGCACAATAACATGGATGGTATGCGCAACATGATCAATAATACCTTCTCTGTCCCCAACTAAAAAACTGCTTATGGAAGCATTAATAGCCTTAATGGTAACACGGTAATCTTTGTAAACATTACCATTAACGACACGAAATTTAACCGGATTTATGTGTGAATTTCCAAAATTAATTGGTGAACCAAGGTCTGGTGTAACGTAAGCACCATCTGAAATCTGAATTACAGGAACCAGTCCGTTTTCTTTTGCATTTCTGGGTAGATTAACTGTAACTGTACCTAAGTCGTTATCAATATCACCTTCAACACCTTCAACAATAAAGGACTTCATAGTGACATCGCTTTCAAGGTCAAGCGAACCTTCGTTCCAGGACTGCTCGCAACCCACCAATAGCATCCCGGTAAAAAACAGAACTGATATAATATATAATAAATTCGTCTTCATAATTCTCATATTTAATTAATAGTTGTTATTCTGTTCGTATAAACCTTTACTGAAATTTATCTGCTGTTGCGGAATGGGAATATACTCATCCTGATTCTTATCAAATGCAGCATTGCTATAGTAAGTCCGTTTACTTGATTCTTCTACATAATAAGTATTCAGAACTTCGTCAACAATCCCCCAGCGAACCAAGTCAAAAAAGCGATTGCCTTCCATTGCTAATTCTAGACGGCGCTCCCACTGCATAGCCTGTCGGGCAAAATCCTGGGTCCAATCACAGTTAACACCAGGCTGATAGAGCGCTACTTCCAACTTTGGTGCATATGGAATAAAGGTGGTACTGGCCTGCGCTCTTTCCCTAACCTTATTAATTAATTCTAACGATTCATTGTGTCGATTCAATTCAATTAGGGCTTCTGCTCTCATCAAAAGAACATCGGCATAACGAATTACAATTCGATTCTTTGAATTACCATAAAAGGGATCTATATTGATAAACACATCACTATCTGGATCCACATTCTCTTTCAAAGAAGCATAAACCCCATATATTCCCGGATTTCGGTTCCAATCTTCCTCATAGGTTCTGGTGTTATTATACTTATATGGAAAACCTGGAATAGCTGCGGTGTGAAACAATCTAGGATCCACCGTTTCTGTCTGCACATCCACATCGGTGGCATTGTATCCATCAAAGTCGGGCAACCCATCAACAGTTCGAAAGGCATTCACCAAATTCTGACTTGGTTTGTGAAAGTCGCAGCAACCCAATCCTTGGGGTACAGAAAGCACGTCAGAAAAATTCAAACGGCCGTGCATCGTTCCATCATCAGTTGAAAATTGGATGGAGAAAATGGCTTCCGGACCATTTTCATAAGAACCATGTATGAAATTATTGGCAAAGTCGTTTTCCAAACGGTGTGAAGATTCCATCACGATTCCGGTATACTTTACCACCTCTGCCAAAAATCCGGCATCAATACTGGTCACGTTGTGCATTTCATCCTGCAAATAGGCCTGATACAAACGCGTCTTGGCAAGGTAAGCCGCAGCTGCATACTTAGTGGCACGCCCCACTTGAGCTTGTTCTTCCGGGATTAATTCGTAGGCACTCTCAAAGTCCTGGGCAATCTTATCCCAAAGCTCCATATTACTTAATGCCACATTTGAAATGCTTCCATACTCGGTTACTGGAACCGTTTCATCAATAAAAGGAATGTTCTTAAATATTATCTTCAACATAAAATAGAAGTGCCCCCTGATGAATTTCATCTCCCCAATTCGGATATCTCTATTGGGAAACTCCTCAATGGGAACAGAATTTAGCACTGTGAGCGCTGCATTAGCTCTTGATATAGCAACATACATGTTGTACCATAGCGCATCAGGAATCCCAAAAGTTGGTAAAACATTTTCAGATATTTCATAAAAATGGTAATCCTGAATATCGCTTTCATCTCGTCCACCTTTGTAGGCATCATCGCTTCGTACATTACCCCAAGGCCACAAACTAAAAGGAGCGTCATAATGGTCGTTTCCCAACATTGAATAAGCCGCTATCACCAACTTATCAATTTGCTCAGGTCCTGAAACCTGATCCTGATTCAATACTGCATTTGGTGTTACTTCAAGGAAATCACTGCAACTGAGAACCATGAATGCAACTATGAATACTAGTGAAAATATTATCTTCTTCATCTGTGAATATTTTAAAATTAATTGGTCATGTGAAATTTACATCGAGATCTATAGTTGATTTTATTAAAATGTAACATTGAGACCTACTGTAAATGAAGCTGGAATTGGATAACCAAATCCGGGTGTTTCTGGATCGACACCGGTAAAATTTTTACTGGTAATTGTTAATAGATTTTGACCAGTGACATAGAATCTCATGCGCTCTATTTTGATTTTTTGTGATATTTCCTTTGGAAGAGAATAGCCCAATTGAAGATTTCTCAACTTTAGGTAAGAAACATTTTCTACATAATAGGTTGAAAAGCGCTGTTCCCAGTTTATATCGGTAGATTGAAGAGCAGGAATATCAGAGTCCGAATTTGATGGACTCCAGGCATTCAATAGGCGTGTTCCCTTATTAGAACCTGTTTCCCAGACACTCCAGAAGTCAGTATTTCCTTTCATATCATGCACATTCGCATCGATATTCTGAACGCCTTGGAAGAATACACTCAAATCGAAATTTTTGTATTCTAAATTAATATTCAATCCCCAAATAAAATCAGGATGTGGTGAGCCGATCCAGGCTCTGTCGTCGCTAGTTATTTCGCCATCATCATCCAAATCCTTATAACGAATTCGTCCTAAACCTTTCCCATCTTGCATGACATGATCGTTCACTTCATCTATTGTTTTAAAAATACCGTCGGCAACGTATCCGTACATTGATCCCAAAGGACGGCCAAGAATATTGTCCTGATCCCCATCACCGCCATAAGCGTTTTGCACATCCTCAGGTAAATGAGTCACCTTATTTCGATAGGTGGAGAAATTGGCTGTAATATCATAACTAAAACCATTATTAGTAGATTTACGGTAGCCTAGGCTTAATTCAAAACCTTTATTCTCCATCGAGGCACCATTAAGCCATCTGTTACCACCTTCACCAATAGCAGCCAGATAAGGCGGCATAACCAAGATGTCATCTGTCTCTTTTATGAAGTATTCAAAAGAACCGTAAACAGCTTGTTGGTAAAGTCCGAAATCTAAACCTATATTGCTTTGCGTAGTAGTCTCCCACTTCAAATCATCATTACCTCTTTGAATCAATCGAAATCCAGAGGGTAACAACCCTCCACCATTCCCATTAATATCGTAAGCAGTACCTCTAACTGTTTCCCAGGTGGGATCAGCCACTCCATAATCAGGAACATATATATTGTAAATAGCAGTATTGCTTATTTCCTGATTTCCGGTTTGTCCCCATCCATAACGCAATTTCAAATCAGAAAAAACATCACTCAGGTTTTCCATAAAAGCTTCTTGACTAATTCTCCAGCCAAGAGAAAAAGCAGGAAATGTTCCAAAACGGTTATTCTTGCCAAACCTTGACGATCCATCATAACGAATAGTAGCAGATGCCAAATAACGAGCATTGTAATCGTAATTCACCTTTCCAAAATAAGAAAGTAGGGAGTAACCGGTTGAAGCTCCAGATGCATTCGTTTTTCCAGTTCCAACATCTGGCCACATAAAATCAGCACTCTCCAGCTCATAATCTTCCTTGTAGGCTAAAAAATTGATGTTATTTTCACGGAAAAGCTCAATTCCTCCTAAAACATCGAAGCGACTCTTGCCCACATCAAACTTATAATTTGCGGTATTACTCCATGTCCATTTAAGTGAATGCCCTTGCTCCATGCTAACGGCCGACAGGTCATTTTTGAGGTAGCCCGACTGATAGCTGCGTGTAAGATTGCGTTTATAAAAATTACCATAATCAATTCCAAAACTTGATCTGATATTTAATCCTTCAATTGGCTCCAAATTAACAAATACATTACCAAAAGTCCTCCAATAACGGTAGCGATTATCTTTGTTAGCTTCCAACAATCGAACCGGATTGTGACGATCATTCATGCCTCCGGAAGGACCACCCCAATTCCCATCTTCAGTATAAACAGGAACCACAGGCAGAGCTTGTAATGCCGTATTAAGAATGCCACCAGGGGCTTCCAGTTCCTCGGTCATATTAATGGTAAAATTTTCACCAAACGTCAATTTGCCATCAAGTAGAACATAATCGGAATTCATACGAGCCGAAATTCTGCTAAAATCACTAGTTTTAATTATTCCCTCACTGTCTAAATAGCCAAGAGAAAAGAAATAATTTCCATTTTCAGTTCCGTTGCTTAGCGATAAATTATATGATTGCATCAAGCTTTGTCGTGTAACAGCATCAAACCAATTCGTATTTGAAGGCCGCATAGTGCGCGCTGCATCTAAGTACTCGGGTAGTAGAATTTTTTCCAGTAAAGGGTTTCCGGCTTCATCATACCTCCAATCAAAATTATAGCCAATGTTATTACTATTGGGGTTTGCACCACCATTAACATAAGCCTGCCACATAGCCTGTCCGTACTGCTCCGTATTTAATACTTCCATTTTGTTACTATACCAGGAAGAAGTAACATAGGTATCGAAACTCACCTTAGTTTTCCCCATCTCGCCCCTTTTAGTCGTCACAATAATAACGCCATTCGCAGCTCTTGATCCGTATATACTGGCAGCTGAAGCATCTCGTAAAACCTGAATATTCTCTATATCGTTGCTATTCAGTTCATGCATACCGGATTTGGTAGGAACTCCATCAATGATATAAAGAGGATCATTGTTATTAAGCGTGCCGACCCCTCTAATACGAATGGTCGCATTCCCTTTTGGACTGCCATCTGATGTCACCATCATACCGGGCACTCTGCCCTGTAAAGCCTTCATAGGGTTGTTATCTGGAGATTTCATCATCTCATCGACTGCAACAACCGAAACTGCCCCAGTCAAATCAGCCTTTCGCTGAGAAGAATAACCGGTTACCACTACTTGCTCCAAATCAGTGGTCTGTTCTGTCAGGGTTATCGATAGCACCGCCATATTTGCGGTAACAGGGACAACCTGGCTGTTCATCCCCACAAAAGAGAATGTCAAGGTAGATCCTACCACCACTTCCAAGGAGAAATTACCGTCTGTGTCGGTAATGGTTCCACTGGTTGTTCCAGTAACTACAACTGTTACACCAGGCAAGGGACTGCCGGTTTGATCGACCACCGTACCTGAAACGCTTACAGATTCTTGTGCCCATACCGCCATGGGTAACAACATCAGCATGAACAAAGGCAGAATTAGATTGCGGTAAATCCTGCATTTCAAATTGATTTTTTTCATAATTACTTGTTTTATTATATGGACTGTGTTTTTTATTGCAAAAAAAGATTGCAATAGTTTTTTTAATAATCTTTAACACAAATGTAGGGCAGTTTACAGGCGTCGGCTATTAAAATGGTTACCAACCATAGCAATTTGGTTACATGGGAGTTGAAAGTTTAATTAACTTATCAATTTTGTTACTCGGGTGTAACATGAGTCATATAGCCCTATCGGTTAAAGGCCAACATTTTTAAAGTATTTTTTAGTTTTATAATATCTCTATAATTAAAAACCGAACTTAGCTGATGCAATGCTTACTTTTTACTATTTTGTGATACTGAAATAAACAAGAGATGCAAAAGATTTACGTAACGATATTGCTGATTGGCTTATTGATCAATTTTAATGCTTGCAAACCCAGGCAGACTAAGGTTTTTCACATCGGTTTTTCGCAATGTACCAACCGGGATGTGTGGCGGGAGACCATGAACCGGGAGATGCAGGTTGCAGCTTCCTTGTACCCCGATGTTAAGCTTACTATATTAAATGCGGACGGTATCACCAAAAAGCAAGAGATTCAAATCAGGCAGCTATTGAATGCCGGAGTCGACTTACTGATCATATCGCCCAACGAATCCGATCTGATTACCCCTATTGCCGAAGAAGCTTTCAATGCACATATCCCTACCATTATCATCGACCGGAAAATAAACTCCGATAATTACACAGCCTATATTGGGGCCAACAATTACAACATAGGCAAAAAAGTAGCCGATTATCTGGGCAATCTTTTTAAGGACAGAAGGGAGATTTTGGAGATTAGGGGCTTGGATGCTTCCAGCCCTGGGCACGACCGCCATCGGGGATTTATGGACGGACTCAGGCAATATCCCAATTTAATTGTCGCCAAAAGTATAGAGGGCGAGTGGGAACAAGATAGGGCGGGAGAATTAGCCAAACCGATACTAAAAGAACAAAGCTTTGATATTGTTTTTGGCCACAACGATGTGATGACATTGGCTGCGCAACAGGTAACACCTGCCAATAAAGTGGATGATATGTTTTTTGTGGGTGTCGACGCCCTGCCCACCTTAGGGATGGAAAAGGTAAACGAAGGCATACTACAAGCATCATTTTTATATCCTACAGGAGGTGATAAGGCAATAGAACTAGCGTTAAATATTTTATCGGACCAACCATACGATAAAAACAACGAACTGGCCTCTTCGGTAATTGATGCAGGAAACGTGAAAATGATCAAACTGCAGCAGCAACAGGTGCACCACCATCAGGAAACCATCAATCGACAAATTTCGCGTATCGTGGTACAGGCACAAGATTTTAACGACCAACGAACCTTGTTGCACGTTACCCTTATCAGTTTGTTTTTATTGGTTGTAGTTGCTATTTGGTTGGTTTACTATTTTGTAAGGATTACCCGCAAAAACAAGGAACTTGCCGAAAAAAACGATGCCATCGAGAAACAACGTAAACAATTGGAAGAAAAAAATGAACAGATACTAAAAATGAACGAAAAGGTAGAGGAAGCTACCCAGGCAAAATTTACTTTCTTCACCAACATAAGCCATGAAATTAGAACCCCGCTTACCCTTATTCAAGCACCCGTAAAAACCATGATGGAACAGGTAAGCCAACTCAACCTACCTTCATCTTTAAACAACTCCTTACATCTTATCCAACGCAATACCGACAGATTGTTAAGAATGGTAAACCAATTAATGGACTTTAGAAAAGTAGAGCTGGGCAAAGCCGGACTGAGCATCAGCAAGGTAAACGTAGTAGCAGAGTGCGAAGGTATATTTCAATCCTTTTCGCCGCTTGCCCAGCAAAAAAACATCAACTTTAAATTTGAGAAGGATGAGAGCCGTCAGGATGTTTGGGTTGATGTCGACAAAATTGACAAAGTACTCTTCAATTTGTTATCAAACGCTTTTAAGTTCACGCCCAACGATGGTGCCATCGTTATCAGGATACAGTCGAACCAACAAACTAACGTGAGCATTGAAGTTTCCGACAGTGGCCCGGGCATTCCCAAAGACAAACAAACAGATGTTTTTGAACCCTTTTTTCAACAAAACGAACATCGCTCCATGGGAACAGGCATGGGACTTTCACTTGCTAAGAGTTTTATGGATCTCCATGGAGGCAAGCTGGAATTGAGCAAGAGCGATGCCCAGGGCAGTATCTTCAAAATGGTCATCCCAAAAGGAAAAGATCATTTTAAACCCGAACAATTTATTCCCATAAAACCGGAGTCAAAAAGATTGGATTATGCGGCGGGTAGCTTTAGCGAAAAACAAGAAGCCTTGATACGTGACGAGAGCCATAAAGAGCATGCTATTTTAGTTGTAGAAGATGATGCAGATTTAAGGGAATACCTGATTAATTTGCTGAACGATTTTTTTTACGTAAAAAGTGCCGAGAACGGCAAACTTGCCTTAGACTTAATAGAAATGGAGCATCCCGACATAATAGTCACTGACTTGATGATGCCCGTGATGGACGGCATTGAAATGACCAAAAGGTTAAAATCGGAATTGGACACCTGCCATATACCCTTGATAATGCTTACGGCCAAGAGCAGCCCCGAACAAAAAATAGAAGGCATAGAAACGGGTGCCGATGCCTAC
>JAGXIO010000258.1 GCA_024635555.1 Saccharicrinis sp. | reverse complement strand
ATATCAACTGGAAAAAAGATGCTTATTATATGAGCAGCAGCGGTGCTGTGGATATTACTGCACAAGCCATTGAAGACGGGTTGGCCAATATGGACAATGTAACAGATTCGTTAAAAAATGCCTTTACACCGCGTATTAACCAGCAAAGCTACCAGTCGCCGCTGTCACCAGCCATGTATTTAGGTGTGTCGCACACACTTAACAGTTGGTTAAATGCTGGTGCTGTTTTTCATACCGAAGCGTATCAAAACCGCCTACACCCCTCATTTACCTTTTCGGGCAATGCGGCAATAAGCAAAAATATATATGGCAGTGCATCCTATACCCTGCAAAACGGTGAGTATAATAATGTGGGTGCAGGAATTGGTGCTAAGTTTGGCATCCTACATCTACATGCAGTTAGCGACAATATTCCAGCGTTTTTTGATTTGGGTGCCGCAAAAAGCGTTAATTTACGTTTTGGCGTGGCCTTATTGATAGGATGCGGTCGCGAAAAAAAGAAAAAATTTAGTGATGATAACGGTATCAGGGCTTTGCCTTGTTATACAGATCCTTATAAATCAAAAAAAGATAAACAACGGAGTAGGAAGAGATAATAAGTACCAAAAGCTAAGGATATATTATTGTTTCGGCTTTTGTTTTGTACGTTATTTTAACAACTGTCTTTTTTCGGCTTTCCGCCTATGATAGCGGAAAGTGAAAAATGCGTGCATTTTTCAGGCTAAAATGCTAATTCTTTATCGTTCATTTCTACATTGAAATTAACTTTAGCTCCCAATGCTTCAAATACTTTTAAGATAGTGTCAAATCGAGCATTTTTTAAGCTATTTTCTATTTTTGAAATTTGAGCTTTTTGAACACCTACTAGCTTTCCCAATTGCTCTTGGGTTAGATTAAGTTCTTTTCGAGCCTTTTTAATAGCATCTCCCAATAAATCTATCCTCAATTCATTCTCAAAAGCTTCACGTTTCTTTGTCCCGCGGTTACCGATATGTTTATCGATCATTGTGTCGAGCGAAACTGTTTTGAATTCATTATTCATAATTATTTTCTTTTAGTCTTGTTCTCTAAATATTTTCTTCTAATCTCTTCCGCTTTCTTAATTTCCTTCGGCGGTGTTTTTTGCATCTTTTTAATAATTCCGTGAGTTGCGATAACAATAGTTTCTTTTTCGCTAGTTCTGTCCCAGAAAGAAAAAAGTCGGTAAGTTTTGCTATTATAAAGTGTTCTGAACTCCCAAATAAATTCATTCATTTTTTTGAAAAGTTCATTGTTGTTTGTGAATTGTGCTTTTTTGATGTTATAATAAATCTTTTCTCGTGCTTTACTGTCTAAACTTTCCAAAAACTCAACTGCTTCTGGCAACAATTCTATATCAAAATTTTGTTTCATTCAGAAATTTAATCAAATATACACATTTCCCAATTGGGAAACAATAGCATTTCAAATAATTTATTTTCCCTTTGATTTTTCTGATTATTAAGTTCAGGTAATTACTATTTGTATGGCTGTTGTTTGAATAAATGTCTACAACCTAGTCATAAAATCATCCAACACACTCGCCAAATCTGGTTTGCCAATTTCCTGCAGAGAATAATGTACACGAGTGTAGGGCTTATTAATTTTTAGTACCCGGCTTAAATCAATGGGCGTAGCGATAACCACACCATCGCAAGGCGTGTTGGCAATGGTAGCTTCCAAATCCTTTATTTGTTGTTGGCTATAACCCATGGCTGGTAATATATTTCCAATTCCCGGATATTTAATGTAGGTATCCTTTATGGTTCCAACTGCATATGGCTTTGGATCAACCATCTCAGCTGCACCAAATTTTTGACAGGCAATAACTCCTGCCCCTATTTTCATTTCGCCATGGGTAAGCGTTGGACCATCCTCCACAACCAATATTTTTTTGCCAGTAATAATGTCCGGATTTTCCACTTCAATAGGTGAGGCTGCATCAATAATTATAGCCTGAGGATTAATTTGGGCAATATTTTTGCGTAGTTGGAGAATATCCTGACCGTCGGCACTATCCATTTTATTGATGATAACCACATCCGACATGCGCACGTTTACCTCACTGGGGTAATAGTTCATCTCGTGCCCAACTCTATGCGGATCGGCAACCGTAATCATCAAATCTGGGCTGTAAAACGGCATGTCGTTATTTCCACCATCCCAAACAATAATATCGCAACCATTTTCGTCATCTTCAGCTGCACGCAATATATCAAGGTAATCTACACCCGAATAAATTACATTACCATTTACTATATGTGGCTCGTATTCTTCCATCTCCTCAATGGTGCATTTATGTTTTGTAAGATCAGATATTTTAGAAAACCGTTGCACTATTTGCTTCTTTAAATCGCCATAGGGCATGGGATGGCGTATGGCCACCACTTTTTTACCACGACTCATCAGATAATCAATAATCTTTCGCGAAGTCTGACTTTTACCACAGCCAGTTCGGGTAGCACAGACGGCTATAATAGGTTTTAAGCTTTTTAGCATGCTGTTATTAGGGCCAAGTATCCTAAAATCTGCCCCAGCAGCCATAACCACCGAAGCTAGACTCATCATATTTTGATAGGAAATATCGCTATAGGAAAAAACACAAACATCCACGTTCAGCTTTTTTATAAGAAACGGCAATTCATCTTGATCCTTAATGGGTATGCCATATGGATAGTGCTTACCGGTAAGCTCAATAGGATAAGTCCGGTTTTGGATATTGGGAATTTGTGTGGCCGTAAAAGCAACCACTTTGTAACTATGGTTGTTTTTAAAGTATACGTTAAAGTTATGGAAATCCCTTCCGGCGGCTCCTAAAATAATTACGTTTTTCATCTCATTAAAGTTAAGGTCTTTTCAAGATATAAAGTAACTGAATTTATTGCTCACATATTCATTTCGTGCTTTTAAATTACATCAAAATAAGTATTAGTTGGCTATAATGATAACTTTGTAGTATGAATTTTTTGGCTCATATATATTTGTCGGGCGAACCCGGACCCTTAATGATTGGTAACTTTATTGCCGACTTTGTTAAGGGAAAGCAGATGGAACGTTATGCCCCTGAAATTCAGGAGGGCATACGCCTTCACCGTAAAATTGATGCCTTTGCCGATAGCCATCCAATTGTAAAGCAAAGTACAGCTCGGTTTAAACCCTGCTACCAGCGTTATGCATCGGTGGTTATTGATGTTGTTTACGATCATTTTTTGGCCAAAAACTGGCAACTGTATTCACCTGTCCCACTAAATACCTTTGTGAGCGATGTACACGCCTATTTATTCAAACATTATTTTACCCTTCCAAACCGTGTAAAAGGTTTTTTGCCCTTTTTAATCAAAAGCCGGCGACTCGAAAACTACCAACATATCTGGGGAATTGAGAGGTCTTTGTCTATTATGTCAAACCATAGTTCGCTGCCTGCACAATCGGAATGTGGGATAAAAATAATGACCGAACAATACAAAGAATTAAATGAAGAGTTTATCGTGTTTTTTGAAGAGATGAGAAAGATGGTGAATGCGGAAATAAGGTAAATTGCAACCCTTATTGCCGTTGGTTTTAACCAACGGAGAAGATAATTTGCTAATGGCTTTAGCCGCATTTAATAAAACTAAACCAAACAGGCTAAATGCGGCTAAAGCCAATAGTTGCTGCACATTCATAACCGTTGGCTAAAGCCAACGGCAATAAAAAAATAATATCCACTAAATTAAATCCTATGAGATTCGGACTGCACAACTCTATATCTCACCTGATCACATAAACCTTAACATTACCTACATACGATACTTGCTGAGTAGAACAAATTTTTTATTGACTTAATACTTTACATACTCACATCTTATCACCTCTTAAACAACCCTTCACCATCCTATCCTTACCGAAGATATCCTTCCGAAGCTCAACTTCTTTAAAACCTACTTGTCGCATTAAATCGCACGTTTGCTTCCCCAGCGCTTCGTTTATTTCAAAATAGAGTGTGCCTTTGGTATTTAATGCTCGGATAGCCAGTTTACTGATAGCGCGGTAAAAAAGCAGAGGGTCGTTGTCGTCCACAAAAAGTGCCACATGAGGTTCGTGTTTTAGCACGTTATCCTGCATCAATTCCTTTTCGAGTTTTCGAATATATGGTGGATTACTTACGATGATGTCGTATTTACTTTCCTGCGTGATGTTGGGTTTAAGCGCATCTTGAAGCTTAAAATTGATTTCAACATTATTTATATGTCCATTACTTTTGGCCACCGCGAGGGCTTGTGGCGATATATCCCAGGCAGAAACGATTGCTTGAGGAATATGCTTTTTTAAAGTAATGGGAATACATCCAGAGCCGGTTCCGATATCTAATATTGATGGTACTAAAAGTGAATTCTCTCGGATAATCCATTGCACTAACTCTTCAGTCTCAGTCCGTGGAATTAAGACCTCATTGTTCACATTAAATTTAAAACCATAAAATTCTGTATAGCCAGTAATATGCTGAATGGGTACTTGCTGTTTTAGCTTAAGCAAGGCTTCCGTACAAAATAGTTGATCCTCCTCTCCCAATATATAGTCCGACTTTAACGTCAGATCCGTGCGTGAAAAACCCAACAAATGTTCTAGGATAATCCATACAAAATTCCTTATTTCCTCCTGAGGGTAGAAAGCGTTAAGCTCTTGATTAAAGTTATAGATTAGCCGTTTAACGGAAATGTTATTCATCAATTACAGATAATAATTTTTGTAGTGGCACAAAAATAACCATTTTTGTATAGTAAATAAGGTTTATAGCAGGATGTATGCATATCCGCCTTAAAATATTAGTACTTTTAAAAATCCGATTAGTACCCATTTTTATATTTGTATGGATAAAAAATATATGCACCGTTGTTTAGAGCTGGCAAAAATTGGCTTGGGTAACACTTATTCAAATCCTATGGTGGGCTCAGTAATAGTGCATAATGGTAAAATTATTGGCGAAGGTTTCCATCATAAAGCAGGTGAACCTCATGCTGAAGTAAACGCTATAAAATCTGTGATAAACAAGGAGTTACTGAAAGAGTCTACCTTGTATGTTAATTTGGAACCGTGTGCCCACTACGGAAAAACACCGCCCTGTTCGTTGCTTATCAAACAGAGCGGAATACCCAGAGTAGTGATAGGTTGTACCGATAGTTTTTCGGAGGTGGCCGGAAAAGGGATTGGTATGTTAAGGGCGGCCGGTGTTGAGGTGACGGTGGGCTTTATGGACGCGGAAAGCCGGGAGCTTAACAAGCGGTTTTTTACCTTTCATGAGAAAAAAAGGCCGTACGTAATTTTAAAATGGGCGCAAACATTAGATGGCTTCATCGACGTGGACAGAACCTCTGATAATTACGGCGAACCTACTTGGATTACCAATGCTTTGTCGAAAAAGTTGGTGCACAAATGGCGAAGCCAGGAACAGGCTATTTTAGTAGGTGTAAAAACTGCCTTAAAAGATAATCCGTCGCTCACTACGCGAGAGTGGGCCGGCACAAGCCCAGTGCGGGTGTTGATAGACAGACATCTGAAGGTTCCCAAATCATCACTAATATTAAATGGGAAACTCCCGACCCTTGTTTTTACGAGCAAACCTATGTCACCCGAAAACAACACCAAATACATAAACATCTCGTTACAGGATGATTTGGTACCGCAGGTATTGAATGAACTGTTTAAAGAGAATCTGCAATCAATTATCATAGAAGGAGGTAAACAAATATTGCAAAGCTTTATTGATGCCAATCTGTGGGACGAAGCTCGTTTGCTTGTTGGAAATAAAATGTTTTTCTCGGGAGTTAGCGCCCCAAAAATTTCTGGTTCCATAATTATGGAAGAACATCTGGGCGACAGCCGATTGTTTTTTTACAGAAATTACCTTGTCAAATAGGCGGTCAACAAGCTATTTATTTATGCTAATAATATACTTATGTGGTTCACCGATAATTTATCTTCCATAATCTACACCTTTGTTATTGTAACTTATGTGGTATCAATTCTTGTGATTGTTGGCATCATGATTCTCGAAAATCGCAACCCCTTAAAATCGCTTTCGTGGATATTGGTTTTGTTGCTATTACCCATGATAGGCATTGGTTTGTACATATTTTTTGGCCAAAATCTGCGCAAGCAAAAAATAATAAACCGTAAAGGTCTCGAAAATCACGATTACCTGCTCTCTGTTGCTCATAACCAAACCAAGGATCTGTCGCAATTTTATGGTTTAAATAACGAATTATTAAAAGAGAAGGAGCGAATTATTCAGCTTCTGCTTTTTAATAGCCACTCGGTTTTAACGGCCGGCAATAGAGTTAAATTACTTAACAGCGGAAGCGAAAAATTTGAGGTGTTATTTGAAGATCTCCGCAAGGCAACAAAGTTTATTCATTTGCAGTATTACATCATCGAAAAAGATGAGATAGGAAAAAGGCTGATGGAATTGCTAGTGCAAAAAGCCCGGGAGGGCGTGGAGGTGAGAGTTATTGTGGATGATGTGGGTTCGTGGAAATTTAAAGACAAAGATTTTAAAAAACTTAGAGCCGAAGGAATCGAGATATATTCATTTTTAACCGTGCGTTTCCCTACTTTTACCAGTAAGCTAAATTATAGAAACCACCGTAAAATAGTGGTTGTAGATGGACAAGTGGGCTTTTTGGGAGGCATAAATGTGGCCGACCGGTATATTCACGGGAGGCCAGGTTATGGCATTTGGCGCGATACACACTTAAAAGTCGAAGGTGACGCAGTGAATACCTTGCAAACCATTTTCTCCATCGACTGGTATTTTGTGAGCCAAGTAGAAATGTTGGATAAAAAATATTACCCTGCCCGTGAACCGTTGGGCAATAAAATGGTGCAGATTTCATCTAGCGGACCCGATACCGATTGGCCAGCAATTATGATGGGCTTTTTTAAGATTATTACCACAGCAAAAAAATATGTTTATATCGCCTCGCCCTATTTTATGCCAAACGATAGCATTTCTATGGCACTTAAAACCGCAGCCATGGGTGGAGTGGACGTGCGTATCATCATACCCGAAAAATCGGATGCTCACGTTAGCAGGCTCTCTTCCCTGTCCTTTTTAAAAGAAATGATGCAGGCTGATGTTAAAATTTATTTTTATCAAAAAGGTTTTATACACAGCAAGACGATGGTATCCGACGATATGGTGGGATCGGTGGGATCGGCCAATATGGATTTTAGGAGCTTTGAGCAGAACTTTGAAGCAACGGCTTTTGTTTATAACACGGATTTTGCCGTTGAATTAAAAGATCAATTTATGCAAGATTTTGTCGACAGCAAAAGGCTTACTCTGCATGAATGGAAAAAACGACCATTAGGCCAAAAAGTCAAGGAATCCTTGGCTCGCCTGTTAAGCCCCTTACTGTAATTGAATTTCCTATTGGCCTATAGGCAACAATCGTACATATTTGGCGAAAAGCCAAAAACGATGCTTACGTGTTATAGCCATGTGTTTTATTTTCTTTTATTTCATTCTCAATTTTTGTTTATTTAATGAAATATTGTTGTATTAAAGACATTAATTCATTTTTTAAAATCGGTTTTGATATATATGCATTGCATCCAGCTTCAATTGCTTTTTCTCTGTCCCCCGTAAGTCCATAAGCTGTCTGGGCGATGACAATCACATCTTTATTAAATTGGCGTATTTGTTGGGTAGATTCATATCCGCCCATTACAGGCATTTTAATATCCATTAATATCAAATCCAAATCAGGGTTATTGCGACAAAGTTCAATAGCCTCATGTCCGTTTTTTGCATGAAGAATTTCTCGACTTAATTCTTCGAGCATAATACTTATGAGCATATCCGATGTTTCATCATCTTCAGCAACTAATATTTTAAGTTTTTTACTTACAATATCCTCATCCAAAAATTGCCCATCATTTTTTCCATTCAAATTTAAGTCAGATTGGGAATTGTATTTAATGGTAAAATAAAATGTTGAACCTAAACCTACTATGCTGTTTACCCACATTCTTCCTCCCAACATTTCAGTGTATGCTTTTGAAATGGCTAGTCCTAATCCGGAGCCTTGTATTGCGTGCTTGTCCTCGATGTCAGCCTGAACAAAACGATCGAAAATGGCAGTCTGTCTATCCTTTTGAATTCCAATCCCTGTATCTTTTACAAAGAATTCCACGTAATTTTGTCCATTATCATTTTTTAAACTGTAACCCATTTCAATAGAGCCTTGACTTGTAAATTTAATGGCATTTTTGATGAGGTTGGTAAGGATGGAATTAAGTTTATCGGGGTCTGTATTAATTCTAAAGTCCTGGTCGCTTATCTCATTTTTAATTACGAGATGAGTTCCGTTTTTCGCTGCTTCGGGTTTAAAAAACGAATGCAAATATTTTAATTGTTCGTTTATATTTACCTCCGAAACCGAAAGTTCCACCAGACCTGATTCAATTTTTGAAATATTAATAATATCGTTTACTGTACTTAACATGCGGTCGCCGCTTTTTTGAATAATCTCGATGTATTTATGCTGTTCTTCACCTGTAAGATTTGGTTCCTGTAAAAGGCTTGTAAATCCTAAAATTCCGTTCATTGGAGTTCTTATTTCGTGGCTCATATTGGCCAGAAATGCAGATTTAAGTCGATCACTTTCTTCCGCTTTTTCTTTGGCAATTACCAATTCTTCAAGAGCTTGCTTTTTTTCTGTGATATCGCTAAAATTTAAAACAAAACCTTTTATTGTTTCATTGTCAAGTAAATTGGCAAAAGTGGTTTCAATCCAACGATAATCACCATCTTTTTTTCTAAACCGATATTTTACCGTTGCTTTTTGAGTGGGATTACGAACAATTGTGTCAAATGCATGATAAACAATATTTAAATCTTCCGGATGAGTAAATTCATTTCCTGAATGACCAATTAATTCGTCTTCTGAATACCCAAAATGTCGGAATGCATTTGGACTAGCATATTTTAATCTACCTTCTTTGTCGTTAATTGCAACTGCATCGGGTGCATTTTCTATTAAACATTTGAAATGTTTTTCACTTTCTTCTGCATTCTCTTTGGCTTTAATTAATTCTTGCTCTATTTTTTTCTTTTCAGTAATATCCTGAGCTGTTCCATAACTGCCTATTATTTTATTATTTTTATCCTTTATGCTCCTTCCTTTTGATATTATTTGCTTTATCGTACCGCTTGATGTTATGATATCTAACTCAATTACATATGGTTTGTCGCGCTGAACACAATCCTGAACAGCTTTGTCAAGTAAAGCAAAACTTTCTTCGGTATAATACTGATGTTGTTCTGAATATTGTGGTGCAGGTAAATCATAGGAGCGGTCAAAAATATTAAACAATTCTTTTGACCATGTTACCTTATCGGTATCAACAATATACTCCCAATTTCCTACATGTGATAATTCCTGAGCTTCAATCAATTTCCTTTCGCTTTCTTCAGCTTTTTCTTTGGCCTTAATTAATTCTTGTTCGATATTTTTTCTTTCTGAAATATCCTGAGCTGCACCCCAGAGACCAACTATTTTTTTATTTTCATCATAAAGTGCTTCTCCACGAACCCACATCCAGCCATTACTAGTATCTTCCCTTACCGTTCTTAATTCAAGCTCATAAGGAATACCCTTTTCGCTAGTTCTGGCTAAAGATGTTGACAATATATCCCAACTGGCGGAGGTAAATAATTTCTTATGCTCAGTAAATGGTGGTACAGGTAAATCAGGGTCAAAACCATACATTTTATACAGCTCTTTGCTCCAAACTACTTCATTTGTTGCAATATCCATATACCAACTACCAACATGAGTTATCTCTTGTACTTTATTTAATTCTTCATTTGCTCTGGTTAACGCAATCTCGGCTAGTTTTTTTTCTGTAATATCCAGAAATACAGTTGCAAATTCTCCTCTTACGGGCGAAAAAACAGAAATAAAAAAATACTTTTTCATGGGTTCAAAAAATTGCTCAAATGAAATAGGTTCACCTGTTTCGGCAACTTTTGCATAAAGGTCAATAAATGGTGCCTTTTCTGTTCCATACAGATCGGTTGCAAGTTTACCAATCGCCTCTTCTCTTTTTATGTTTAGATATTCTTCGGAGATTGGATTGGCTTCAATAATATGATAATTAACTGCATTACCTTGATCATCATATACCAAACGATGTAAATAAACCCCTTCCTGCATGGAGTTAAACAAGTTTCGGAATTGCTTTTCACTTACCATAAGTGACTTGTTTATCGCCTTTAATTGTTGTTCATTTGCCCTCAATTGTTGATTTGACGCTAAAAGTTGCTGCTCGCTGGCAATTAACTGCTGGTTTGCAGCTCTAAGTTGTTGTTCGCCAGCCTGAAGCTGTTGATTTGAAGCCTTGAGTTGTTGTTCATTTGCAACTAATTGTTGATTCAGGGCTTTCAATTTATCATCCGCTTTTTTCTGTATAGTTATATCACTAACAACACCGGTAATTTTTAAAGGGTTTCCCCGGGCATCCCTTTCAATATCTGCAATGGAGTAAATAGTTTTACAAATGCCCTTATCTTCAGTAAAAATATCATATATTAAATTATACTTTTTGTCATGTTCTATCAGATCAATTAAGGCCTGGTGCACATGTTTTCTTTCCGGAATGCAGTTCTCTACCCGGTCCGTATTTATTTCTTTTACATCAGGTTTGAAGCCAAAAATCTTTCTTGTTTCATCAGACCCCCAAAATATATCCGTCATCAAATCATATTCCCAATTCCCCACATTCCCAATCTCCTGGGCTTTTTGGTAGCGTTTTTGGTTTTTCAGAAGGTTTTCCTCCAGCTGATATCTTTCCACAATATTTCCGATTAACTTCCCAGAAGTCTCGAGTTTTTCTTTGGCAATATCGATTATAAACGGAGGACGCGTCTCATAACTTTGAGCCAAATCTTTTAATGTATCTACTGATACGTTATAATTTGTAGCAATTTCTATTAATTTGTCTTCATCGGTAGGTGGATTACCATAACCGAAATTAATTGAACCAATAACTTCATTATT
>JAGXIO010000257.1 GCA_024635555.1 Saccharicrinis sp. | reverse complement strand
GTCCAAAGGGGTGGTTTGCGTCTTTGGGTTTGATTGAAATATAAATTGCATACAAAGTTATAAAACCTGTTACAACATTTACCGTACTCTCCAGCGCATCAGTTAATATACCTACTGAATTGGTTAAAAAGTAGGCCGCTAATTTTCCTATGAAAATTAAAGATGATGAAATTGCAATTATCATTTGAACATTGAATTTCAGATTCTTATTATTTTTACCAAACATGCATATTCATTTATAAATAATTTCAAATTATTTTCCTTTTTTGTGTATGAAAAAAACTCTGTTGAACTATCTGCTCTTACTAATTCGAAAGATTTCGTGTTATATTGAACTTTAGAAACTCTTACGCTGGCAATACCAACACCGATTTTTTCGTTAACTCTTGAGTGAGTTTCAATCAAGTCCATAATGTCATTAAAGTCGTTCGTGCTCAATTCTTCTCCAAAATCCTAGGTGTTCAAAATAGTCTTGTAATGAGTCAATGCATCTTTTTTAGTAGCAAACTCTCTTTTCCAATCTTGATTAATTTCCTCACTATTTTGCAGTTTTTTATCCCTTAAAAAGTTTATAGATATCATTTAAGCCACTAATTTCAATGCTTATAAAAAAACCATCCATAATAGAATGGAGCATTTTAGTATAATCATTAAATCCTTCTTTTAATTCAATAAATACATCGAAATTAGCCTTAACAATATCATCAGTTTTCTTCGGATGAATTAATCTATCACGTTTATTTTTCAGTACTTTCAGTTTGGAATACTTGGTGTCCAAATATTCTTTGATTATTTCTTCCTTATTCCATGTTTGACAAATTCTTTTAAATGTTTTTTTGAACTTTTCCTCGAAATTGTGCTTGTCTGAATATCCCTCATATTTGTCAATTTGGTTTAAGCCATAAATATCAGATTCAATTAATGATAGAAACCCTTTCAAAGAAGCTCGATACAAAGTGTCAAATTTATCTTGTTCCTCTTTGTTTAACTCTGTTAATTCCAGAAGTAGTTCATAATCTTTACGAATAAGATTATGTCGCCTTTGATAATCGTTTAAAGCAAGGTTTGCTATTCTAAAATCATCTGAGTTGTCAAATTTCTTGGAATTTTCACTCATATTGAGTCGTCTTTTTTTAATATACCATAACTTTTCAATAATCTCATATCACTTGACTTTATTTCGACTTTGGATGGGGCTATTTTAATGCATAAATATAACACATTAGCTCAGAACTATGATACATAAAGGTGGTACTATGTAAACTTGCACTTTTGTAGGGTAAAACATTTGCACCTTAATTTAGTGCTCGAGCCACAAAGGTTCTTTAAAGTCGTTTGGCTGCATAGCATTACGGATAGCGACAAACAATTTTCTCGTTTTTCTTCGGCGAACTTCATTGAATATTTATTTCAAAATCAAATTACACTCTTCATTTTCAATGTTATTTCGCCAATATTGTAAGAGTAAACCGATGCCGGCAAAAATGAAAATTGCAAGCCGTCGATTTTCTTAACCCCTGTTTGGTCAATTGTTGTAACCAAAGCATTTTGAAAATCGTTGGCTTTACAGAATTTTATTAAACTCTTCAATTCCTGAGGTTTCTCAAAATAACGATTGCTCCATTTTATCTCAACGCCCCACACTGGTTTGTATTTTTTATTATCAACCAGCACCAAATCAACCTCACCTTCATTTCTGCCTTCTTTCCAGCGGGCATAGGTTAAATCCAATTTTTCACGATGCATCCATTGCGACAGCACAGCAGTTTCAACCATATTACCCATTTCGCTATCGGTTTCGGTAATGGGCGAAAATAAAGCTGTACGCAATGATGGGTTTGTTATATACACTTTAAAGCTTGTAACCCTTTTTAAACGCCGGGCATTTACATCTATCTTGTTCAGTACCTTTATTAAAAAAGCAGCTTCCAGATATTCCAGGTATTTTTTCAGTGTGTCTTTTTGTATGCCGCTTTCTTTGGCCATTTTTTCGTATGAAAATTCATTGCCGGTATTGTAAGCGATGTAGGTGAAAAAGCGGTTTAATTCCTGTACGTCTTTAATACCATATAAACTGGGTAAATCTCTGAGCAAAACCTTATCTACAATATCGTTTTTCACATAGCGACCCATATCGCTTTGGATTTTTTCTGACAATACCACTTCGGGATAGCCTCCAAAATTCAGGTAGTTCACAAATTCCTTGTTCAGCACTTTTACATCGTGCGTAAGACAATATGGTATTGACTTGTCGCCATAATCTATATTGCCGTTGTAAATAAGGTGGTTTAGTTTTTTTAAATGAATGTACTCCTGAAAGGTTAGAGGCGGCAACATAAAATCGGTAAACCGCCCGGCTCCGCTTTCGGTGCTATGCCATTTTAAGGCAGCTGCAGCCGAACCCGAAACTACAAATTTGGTGTTAGGATACGAATCGACCAACACTTTCAGGTGCCGTTCCCAATCCTTTAAATATTGTATTTCATCAAAAAATACATAACACCCGTTGAGCTGTGTCAGATTCTGCGACTTTTTGCAGAGGGTTAAAATATCTTCCAGGCTCAAATGCACATAAATAGGGTTGTCGATACCCACAAAGAAAATTTGTTGCGGGTTTACCTTTTCTTCTATTAATTGCTGTACGCTGTGAAACAACAGTACCGTTTTTCCTACCCGCCTTGGCCCCATTAATACTAAGGCCCTGCGTACATCTTTTTCTACTACAAAGGGGTAAAATAAATCGAAATACAAACGTTTCGACATAGCGCTGAAAGTCTCAGGTATTTGCCTGTTTATCCACCAGGGGTTTTCGTACCGCAACCGCTCTATAACTTTTTCTGTAGGAATAAGGTTTAAACTACTCATGAAATTGCTTATTTATACAAAAATAGTAAAAATAAGAAGATTGCAATATGTTTATTTATACATTGTGGTAGTATTAGGCTTTTTTAATTCGAAATTGTCGCTAATTTAAACAAAAGCAATAACTTCCTGTTCCAACCACACAATTGGAAAAAATCCAACCATTACCATAGTTTCTCAGAAAAATCCAACTAATTCCAAGAGATTCCAGTAGAACTTAGAAAATTTTATTCTCAGGTCGGCATCCCCTATTGGCGAAATTTTCATACTTTTATAATACGTGGCAGACGGTATGCTTACAATCATTTTGATTTAGAAATAAACTCCAAAAATCAATTCCACATTATATAAGCACTGGCTCAGGAATGGGGTTTAGTTCAACATTAAGCACATATTACGGCTTAGGCCGTAAAACGATGCTTATGTGTTAGCCACAGTACTTTCTCCGTTCTATTTGGAAATCAATTGTTTATTAAATTCCAATGCAAGTTTAATCCAATGGTTGAAGTCAGTTTTATTCTTTAGGTTTTCTTCTTTTATGTGAATGTAGCCTTTATAATCTCGACCTCTCATTATAACTGTTGAACACCCATCTCTTTTGACTTCTTGTTCGTGCAGTTTAGGGTCTATTCGACACATTATTCGTTCGGGTCCAGCGGTCAGACACATTTTTCCATTTACCAAAAAGGCAAGACTGCCGAACATTTTTTTCTCCTCAACAGGTAGATGTTCGACAGCTTTTCTTATTCTTCTGGCTAATTCTTCGCTAAATGCCATAATTTTAACTGTTTGGCTTTGGTGTGTTTTTATCAAATGTCAATGTGTCGAAAAATATAGTCAATGATGTCAATTTTCCATTTTTCGCAGTCCAAATCTCCGCTACATCTCCATTTATTTCTTCGTCATTTGGAAATTGATAGTCGTAGTTTCCAATTACGCAAGCGTTGTTGCCATCAACAATCATTTCTTTTACTCGCATTTGTTGGAAAATACGTGAAAAGCGATTAATTACTGTAATGTATTCAGATTTTCCCTTAATCGGAACTCGGTTAGTCATATCTCCGCCAACATATTTAAAGTCGTCTGCGATTACGGTTTCCCAACCCTCTTTTTTAGCAAAACCCTTGTAGTAGGTTTCCAAAAGCTCTTTTGTTGTTTTTGGATTTTCCATTTTTTAGAAATTTTAAGTTTACTATATTTGTTGTTGCATTTTGCAATAACTACAAATATACAAATGTTATTGCAAATCGCAAGTGCTTAAAATTTTAGATATGAAAAAGAATAGGTCGGATTGTCCAATCAGTTGTTCGTTAGATGTTTTTGGTGACAAATGGTCGTTATTAATAATCAGGGATATTATGCTCCGTGGGAAGTTGACTTATAGCGAATTTTTGAAATCAGAGGAAAAAATAGCAACTAACATTCTTGTCAATCGCTTAAATGTTCTTGAGTCAGAAAATATACTTTCGAAAAAAGTCTCGTCTGAAAACAGGTCAAAATTTGTTTATAGCTTGACCAAAAAAGGTATTGACTTACTTCCGATTGTTATTGAGATAATGGATTGGGGTGCGAAGTACAACGAAAATAGCCCCAGAAGGGAACTTGGAAAACAAATCCAAAAGGACAAATCCAAGGTTATTTCAGAATATCTTGAAATGCTAAATGATGAATTTAGTTAGCGGTTTGTTTTTTTCGTATTGTGGCTAACGAATAAGGATTTTATCCTTTGTTCGACCAAGATACTGAAAAAGTTGAGTATGGATTTAATATTCAAAATTATTATGAGGATGAAATGTGGGGTATAAAGGATAAAATTATGTTGGACGAAGACTTCTTTACCTATGGGAACTTCACGCAAGGCATTTGGGTCAAAACAGCCTTATGGCATACTGCATCGGTTATTTTTCGGGCTTGTTGCCATTTGGTGAATGGGAAAGGTACGTCTGAAAACCCGATAAATGTTCATCAATACAATCACCGATTTTATTGATGATACCAACGCGCATCATTGGGAGCGACAATTATATGGGGAAAACTAATCCATTTTGTTTAACCCCCTCACTATAAAACTCTGAAACACCAGGTGTTAGCCCAACAGGAATTAATACACAATTGAGCGTGGGGTGAATCATCCTGGCTGAAAGAAGTAGAGTACCTCCTTACTACTTTTTTTGTGTGCTCAACTCTGCCTTAATTCTAAAGGCTTAGTTGTTAATCTACGTAGGTCTCTTTTAAAATACTTGTCACTTCTTTAACCTCTGGTTTTGAAAGTCTGCCCAATAGTTTAATAATTCTCTGTTTATCAATCGTCCTGATTTGGTCAAGTCCAATCCAACCGATTTTATTGTCATGCTTAATCTCTACTCTAGTTGGATAGTTTTTCGAACTTGTTGTTATTGGAGCAATCACAATCGTTCGGAGATACTTATTCATCTCGTTTGGAGAAATCACAACGCATGGTCTGGTTTTTTTAATTTCACCACCAATTGTCGAGTCAAGGTTTACAAGAATGATTTGATACTGATTTATTTCCATTCTTCAAGATTTTCATCGTCAAATGAATCATTAAACAGCAATCTATCATCACCTTGCTCTGACATTTCTTTAAAAGCCTCTTCCCATCCTTTTCTTGGTTTACTCATAGGCTTTATAATAATTTGACCTTTTTCAAGAATCACATCAACCTTATCACGAAGATTATACTTTTCAATAATCGTTTTACGGAATCTAATCCCCTTTGAATTTCCTAACTGAACAATTGAAACTTCCATATTTAATCAGCCTTAATTTGTAATTACAAAGTTGCTACATCAAATAAAGAAAACCATATGTAATTTCGATTTTTTCTACCTATTAATTTGTAGCTGAGTTTCTACCCCACCCAAGCCAACAGTTTGGCCTGCTTTGTAATAATTGGCGCCCAAACCATTTTTTTTTGCTGCTCGCTTGTTGGGTACCATTTAACTGCTTTTTATTCTAAACCTACTTTTCGTTTCGAATAAACATGGATGGCAGCTTTCTGATCGAAATAAATTCGCAAGGCCAAGTACTCGTTTTCGATTGAAGAACCATGATGATCCAGTTTCAGGAACAAATCGCCCGATGGTTCACTTATTTCATTTACATAGTTTGCACTATCGCTTTTCAGAAATAGGCTAACATCGGTTTAATTTTGGCCTTTGGCAAAAAGGAGAATAAGTAAAATGAGTTTCATATTCGTCTAGAAACTAGATGTTATACATTAGATAAAAAAATGCACAGACTGAGGACAAAATTTTAACCAGAGTCGATTCGTCTGGGTTTCTAATTGGAATAATTTAATTCGAAATTGGGTTTGTCTCCCATAAAGAATTCCAATTTACCACCTTTTACTATTTCTGAATGTGAAACAAAACCACTGGTTATTTCTGTTCCGTTGAGCAACACTTTTTGCACGTAAATGTTTTGTTCTGAAAAATTATGGGCTTCAATTTCAAACTCCTTTTTACCTACTTTCAGCTTCATGTATGGAAATGCAGGGGTGCCCAAATCGTATTTACCCACAGCAGGGTTTACTGGATACATACCCATTGCCGAAAAAATATACCATGCCGACATTTGTCCGCAGTCTTCGTTTCCGCACAACCCATCAGGTTTGGTGTTGTACATTTCTTTCATAATCTGGTTGATTCTTTCGTGTGCTTTATATGGTTGCCCAACATAATTGTAAAGGTAGGCAATGTGGTGGCTGGGTTCGTTGCCATGAATATACTGGCCTATAAACCCACTAACATCTTTTGCTGCCTTCTCACCCAATTCAACCGGCATTTCAAAAATACTATCGAGCATTGAAACAAATTCATTCTTCCCCCCCATCAAATCAATCAGGTCTTCAATATTGTGCGGAACATACCAGGTGTACTGAAAAGCATTGGCTTCGGTATAATCGTTTTTATAACCAGTGTCGAATGGGTTAAATTCTTTCCATTCGCCATTTTTTAATTTGGGTTGCATCAGGTTCGATTCTGAATTGAATAGGTTACGGTACGATAAAGCCCTTTTGGCGTAAATTTCATAGTCTTCTGATTTTTCCAAAGCCCTGGCCATTTGCGCAATACACCAATCGTCGTAGGCATATTCGAGGGTGATTGAAACCGAATTTTTTGACAGGTCGCATGGAATATAACCATACGTTTTATAGTTAGGTGTACTTCGTATATTTTGGTTGGCGCTGGTTTTCATTGCATCGTATAGCGGCAGTACTTTTTTCTTCGAAATTAAACCTTTGAAATAGGCATCAACAATAACCGGAATGGAGTGGTAGCCAATCATACAATTGGTTTCGTTCCCCCAAAGTGACCAAACCGGCAACAATCCCGATTCATTATATTGCATCAAAAAAGCTTCCAGAAAGTTGTTTACCATTTTGGGTTGCAAAATAGTAAAAAGTGGATGCGATGCCCGGTAAGTATCCCACAACGAAAATGTAAAATAATTGTTGGACTTTTTGTTTTGATGAAGTTCGCCGTCGACACCAGTGTAGCTGCCATCAACATCGGAATAAAGGTTGGGGGCTATGCTGGCATGGTACATGGCAGTATAAAAAACGGTCTTCTTTTCCGTATCATCACTTTTTACTTCTACTTTCGACAATACCGCTTCCCATTGATCTTGTGCTTGTTCTTTTGCCTGATCGAATGAAAGATTCGCAATTTCTGCTTTAAAATTCCTTTTAGCGCCTTCGATGCTTGCACTAGATATTGCAACTTTCAGGAAAAGCGACGACTGTCCCTGCTCAAATTCAAATACCGCTTTTACCCCTTTTTTAATGGCATCTTTCGAAAGCACTTTGTTGCCTTCAACCAATTTATTGTTCTCGTCAAATAAAATGGCAGATATAATAGGTTGCGAAAATTTGGCGTAAAAATATAGCTTTTGCTTATCGGCCCATCCACCTGAAAAACGGTAACCCTGGATTTCGGTATTTGAAATTTTTTCAATGACAGTTTCATAAGGTATGTCGGTGTTTCGATTAAACCCCAAGTCTATCATTACCTGTGCTTTTAAATTTTCAGTAAATGTGTATTTATGAAATCCGCACCGGGGTGTAGCAGTGAGCTCCGTTTTAATCCCATTGTTAAACTCAACAGCATAATATCCAGGCGAGGCTTGTTCGTTATTGTGTGAAAATTTCGCATAAAAAGCGTTTGGAGCGAAAGGTTTATTTTTTTCAAAACCCTGAATTGGCAAAACGGAAACATCCAATAAATCGCCAACACCTGTTCCACTTAAATGTGTGTGCGAAAATCCGGCAATGGTGCCTGAAGTCCAGTGGTATCCCGACGACCAATCCCAGCCAGATACCGGATTGTCGGGGCTTAATTGCACCATTCCAAAAGGTGTTGTTGCACCGGGAAAGGTGTGCCCATGTCCATCGGTTCCGATAAAAGGGTCAACAAATGCAGTGGTTTGCTGGCCACTTGAAATGCCTACTCCTGTTATCAGCATTAATGCTGAAATAATAATCCTCCTCATCATATAAAATCTTTAAAACTTTCAATAATCAATTTTCTCTTCGCAAAGTAAGCATAGCTTGCTTCATTATGGTAATAAATATTTAGTGTCCGGTAAAAATATTTAACCGGGCAGTCATTTTTCAGACCGACCCGGTTTGGCTATCTTTGAGTTTTCGAGACAAAAAATTTAGCCATGGGTAAAAGTACAAATTTTAGCGGATATAAAATAACCTCTTTATTTTTCTTAAGACACTTCTCTGTCTGCACAGGGAGGTGTCAATTAAATAGCTTTGTATATTTGAAAAGCAAAAATAGCGAATTAGTAATTAGGTTTTAACTCTGGTTATAAAACTATGAAACTGTTTGAATATAGGGGGCTGAAACCTTAATTCTTCTCAGAATTTCAAATCATACTTAAAAGGGAAAGTAGCTCCAAAGTTAACATTTTCAAACTTCCTGTAATTATCTGACCAACAATAAGCAACCCAACCGGTATTGCGACCTATCTTTTTCTGTGCCAGAAACTCCATCCCTCTTGCCATGCCTTGTCCGAATAAAACAGAATGTCCAAATATAGCACATTAGCTCAGCACACTATGCTTTGTGGCGGACTTTGAAAGACGCTAACCTCTCTGAATGAACCTTGTTGATTGAATCGCGAACCTCTCTGAATGAACCTTGAACCTTGCTGAATGAGTCGTGAACCTCTCTGATTGAATCGCGAACCTCTCTGAATGAACCTTGAACCTGTCTGAATGAACCTTGAGCCTTGCTGAATGAGTCGTGAACCTCTCTGAATGAGTCGCGAACCTCTCTGAATGAATCTTGTACCTCTCTGATTGAGTCATGAACCTCTCTGAATGAGTTATGAACCTTTATGAATGAACCTCGATCCGTGCTTTATAATACGCTTGCGTCAGTAACTTTAACCATTATAGTTTAGTGTGTTAAATGAAGTTATTCGTCAATACAAAAAAGGGGTATGGGTATGGTAATTATTGGTAATGGTTATCCGAAAATATAGGATGTGTGGCAAGCTTCAATAATTCCATCTAAATCCTTACTTTTGCAAAAAAAATAGTTTTAGCGTGAGTCCATTTAATATTCTTCCCCAATACGGCGATAACCCCATTGTAGCCCAGTTAAATAATGCCATTGCGCAGGATATGCCCCATATTTTTGTGGCGGGTGCAACAGGTAGTTTTAAAAGTGTGGTGCTGGCATCGGCAATGGGTAAGCATTCGCATTTGGCAGTTTTAAACGATAAGGAGGAGGCGGCCTATTTTTACAACGATTTGGTTCAGCTGCTGGGCGAGGATAGCGTTTATTTTTTACCTTCGAGCTACAAACGGACACCGGAGTACGGTAATATTGAATCGTCGAATATTATTTTGCGCACTGAGGCACTTAACTATCTGGCCAACACAAAAAAACCGGGCGTGGTTGTCACCTACCCATTGGCACTCTTCGAAAAAGTGCCCACCAACAGCGACATGAAAAAGGCCACCCTCAATATCAAAACGGGGGAGCAGATAGATATTTCGTTTGTCACCGAGGTGCTTACCGAATACCAGTTTCAAAAAGTAGATTTTGTTTACGAACCGGGGCAATTTTCGGTGCGGGGCAGTTTGGTTGATATTTATTCTTTTGCCAGCGAGGATCCTTATCGCATCGATTTTTTTGGCGATGAGATAGATTCTATCCGCACCTTTGATTTAGAAAACCAGCTCTCCAAAACAAAGCTCAACGACATAGCCATTATTCCCAACCTTAGTTTGGGGGATGGAAAAGATCATATTCCCCTGTTTGAGTTTCTAAATTCCAAAACCAAAGTCTGGGCCTACGATATCCGTTATATTATCGACACCATAAAGGAGGGGCATTTAAAAATAGTACACCGTAACAGTCAGCGAACAGAGGAAGAGGGCATACCCTCAGCCGATTTGTTTGTTACATCCGATGAAATAAGAAATCAGCTATCAGATAGACAAAGCATTGAGTTGGGCAAGCGGAGCTATTATAAAGATGCCCATCAAATAAAGTTTAACACCACACCACAACCCGTATTTAATAAAAATTTCGATCTGTTACAGGATGATTTGTTGAGCAAAGAGGAGCAGGGCTACGCCTGTTACATATTGGCCGACAACCCCAAACAACACGAGCGGCTTGCTGTAATTTTTCAAGACAAGGGGAGTGCTGTAAAATATACGCCTCTGGGTAAAACACTGCACGAGGGCTTTGTAGATCAGGATATGCAAGTTTGCTACTACACCGATCATCAAATATTCGAGCGCTATCATAAGTTTAGCTTGCGCACCGATAAGGCTCGTATTGCCAAGCAAGCCGTTTCATTAAAGGATTTAAGTCGCTTGAATCTGGGCGATTATGTGGTACATGTAGATCACGGCATCGGGCGTTTCGGAGGATTGATAACAACCGAGGTTAACGGCAAAAAGCAAGAAGTTATTCGCTTGGTTTTTAAGGATAACGATGTGCTATTGGTAAGCATCCATTCGCTCCACCGCATCAGTAAATATAAAAGCAAGGAAGGTGACCCACCACGTATCCATAAGTTGGGTTCTGGAGCTTGGCAAAAAATAAAGGATCGTACCAAGAAAAAAGTGAAGGATATTGCCCGTGAGCTGATAGCCCTTTACGCACAACGCAGGCAGGAGAAAGGCTTTGCTTTTTCGCCCGACAGTTATATGCAAACCGAACTAGAGGCATCCTTCATTTATGAGGATACGCCAGATCAGGAAAAATCGACTCGCTTGGTAAAAGAAGCCATGGAAAAGGACACCCCCATGGACATGCTGGTTTGTGGCGATGTGGGTTTCGGTAAAACCGAGATTGCCATACGTGCGGCTTTTAAGGCTGTGGCCGATAATAAGCAAGTGGCTGTTTTGGTGCCCACCACTATTTTGGCTATGCAGCATTATAAAACCTTTACTGACAGGCTCAAGGATTTTCCGTGCAAAATAGATTATGTGAGCCGACTGCGAAAAGCAGCTGATATTAAAAATGCGCTTAACGGACTTAAAACCGGCGAGGTGGATATTCTTATCGGCACACATCGCCTAATAGGTAAGGATGTTCACTTTAAAGATATGGGTTTGTTGATTATTGATGAGGAGCAGCGTTTTGGGGTAAGTATTAAGGAAAAGCTAAAAAAAATAAAGCTCAATGTGGATACCCTCACCCTTACAGCAACGCCCATACCGCGTACCTTGCAGTTTTCGCTTATGGGAGCCCGCGACCTGAGCATAATAAACACACCACCGCCCAACCGCCATCCCATCCTTACCGAGCTGCATACCATCAGCGACGAAATAATCCGAGACGCCATTACTTACGAGGTTGAACGCAACGGGCAGGTGTTTTTTATCCATAACCGGGTGCAGAATATTTATGCGATCCAAGCCATGATAAACCGGATTGT
>JAGXIO010000256.1 GCA_024635555.1 Saccharicrinis sp. | reverse complement strand
AGCCTCATAAAGCGGTATAGAGACGTCTGGTTTGGCCGCATCGATATACGAGGGACGATGACCCTTTTTTGTATTAGCTTGTAATGTAAATTGACTCACAACAATTATCTCTCCATCCACATCCAACAACGAAAGGTTCATCACCCCATCTTTATCGTCGAAAATACGTTGGTTAACAATTTTATTGCAGAGCCACTCAATATCGTTACGATCGTCTCCATTGGTTATTCCAACCAAAACCAATAATCCTCTATTGATTGAAGATTTAATTTTGTTATCTATACTTACCGATGCTTTGCTTACCCTTTGAATAACTACCTTCACATTTATATAATTTAATATTTAACTAAGTAAATAACTACATTATATTATAGCTACATACATCTAGATGTTATTTTTAAACTTTACAGCAATTATTGTTGTTTAATTTCATAAAAATAGAATAATTTACCCAAAATTGCACAGAATAAAATTTTAGAGATCACATAAAATCATCTATTAATTTAGTCCTTACAGTTTTATATACTGTGGTTTATAGTATTTATATAAAGCATTTATTTAAACTTTAATCCGCTTACAATCCAATATTTATTTCCACGTAACAATAGGTACAGCTACATGAAGATTATAATCAGTCAAAAAACCGATGCTTACACAAATTTGGCCACCGAGGAGTTTTTACTCAAAAACTTTAGTGAAGATATTTTTTTCCTTTACATTAATTCCAAAAGTATCATCGTAGGAAAGCATCAGAATGCACTTGCCGAGATTAACTACAAAATTATATCAGAGAATAAAATTCCTGTTGTTCGAAGATTGTCTGGAGGAGGAACTGTTTTTCACGACCTTGGAAATATTAATTATTGCTTTATCACTTCCGGAGTAAAAAGCGAATTGGTAAACTTTAAAAAATACATGACTCCTATAGTTGAATTTTTAAATAGCCTAGATGTAAAAGCTCAATTGGGAGGACGGCAAGATATATTAATAGACGGTTCAAAAATTAGTGGCAACGCTTGCCATGTTTTTAAGTTGAGGGCAATGCACCATGGTACCCTCCTATTCAACAGTCAACTTGGTACGCTAACTCAGGCTTTAAAAAACGATCCACTTAAATTTAAGGATAAGGCAGTAAAATCGGTACGGAGCAAGGTTACCAATATTCAGGAGCATTTAAAAGTTGAAGTTTCAGTGGAAGTGTTTATAAAGCAACTATCGGAATACATTATAGCACGGAACGGTTGCGAACTATACGAGCTTAATGACAGTGATTACAAGATTATAGATAATCTGGTAGATACGAAGTTTAACACCTGGGAATGGAACTTTGGCTACAGCCCTAAATACGAAATCAAAAAACGTCTAAAAGCAGCATCCGGTATCCGTTTCGAAATACGCTTGAATGTTACCAAAGGACTCATTGTTGAGGCTAATATTAAATCGAATGCCACTCATAAAAATAAGTTGATAGCATTGGAAATAAGCATTACCAATTGTTTGCACCAATCCGATGCTATTAAAGCAAGTACTAAAGACGTATTCGATGGTTGGGACGAATTACAGCAAGTAGAGTTATTGGATGCACTATTTTAGTAGTGTGTAAGCTCCATAGCATTGATTACTAAATCCACAATCCGATATAAAATATTAGGAGTACACACTTAAGAAGTTGAGGTAGTTAGAAAACGGTATTATTGGCAGCGACGGAACGATTCTGTATATGCGCCATGCACATCAGAACCGTTCCTTAATAAGAAAGAGGCTCGATCGCAATGCGAAACACCCAACAAGAAAGTCGTAACCTGAGTATCTTTCTTCATTTGCAGCTTGGCTAAGTATGGAACGGTTCTGATTGACACCTTGCTTATACAGAACCGTTCCAGACCATTCCTTTAAGCATGAAAATAATCCCATACCACCTTGGCTTTGGCTTTACCGATGAGGTTTTCAATATCGGCTTGTTCTAATCTTTTAATTTGCTCCACCGATTTAAAGGCTACCAATAATTTATTAACGGTCTTCTCACCTATTCCGTTGATATGGTCAAGTTCGGATTTTGCGAAATCCTTGGATCGTTGGTTACGATGAAAGGTGATACCAAAACGGTGCGCTTCGTTTCGGGCTTGTTGAATAATTTTTAACGATTCGGAGTTTTTATCCAGATAAAGCGGTACCGAATCACCCGGAAAAAATATCTCTTCCAAGCGTTTTGCAATTCCAATTACCGCCACCTTATCCTCAATATTAAGCTTTCTCAAAATTTTAACTGCAGCGCTTAATTGACCCTTACCACCATCTATAATAACAAGGTCGGGCAAGGACTGATTTTCGTTTATTAGGCGCGTATATCTGCGCTCCAATATTTCTTCCATACTGGCAAAATCGTCGGGACCCACCACCGTTTTAATATTAAAGTGCCTGTAATCCTTTTTGCTAGGCTTAGCATCCTTAAATACTACACAAGCCGCTACGGCAAAGTTTCCCTGAATATTCGAGTTATCGAAACATTCGATATGCCTTGGTTTTTCTTTTAAACGCAAATCTTTTTGCATAGTGTTCAGGATCCTATCCTCACGAGTTTCCTTTTTCCTTATCGATTGCTGTTTTAGCTTTTCTAAACGATAATATTTAACGTTACGCTCCGATAACTCCAGAAGCTTCTTCTTCTCCCCTATTTGGGGTATCACAAATTTGACATTTTCAAATTCCGTATCCGGCTTTAAGGGTACAATTATTTCGCGTGAGGTACTGTGCAGCCGCTCTCTAATTTCACCAATAGCTAATGATAAAAGTTCAGGAAGAGATTCGTCTAATTTCTTTTTTAGCTCAATGGTATGGGCTTGGATTATTGCACCATTCACCACTTTTAAAAAGTTAACATAGGCCGATTCTTCATCTTCAATAATAGAATACACATCCACGTTGTTTATACTGGAACTAACCACCGTCGACTTACTTTGGTACGAATCCAGCTGCTTTATCTTTTGCTTTATCTCTTCTGCTTCTTCAAACTTAAAATCAGCAGCATAAACGTGCATCAAATCCTTTAAATATTTAATAACCGAGTGTATATTTCCTCTCAAAATATTTTTAATGGCCTCAATATTTTCAAGGTATTTACTTTCATCATATAGCCCTACACAAGGACCCTTACAATTACCCAGGTGATATTCCAGGCAAACCTTATATTTTTCTTCGGCAATTTTTGCGGGTGCGAGGTTAAGCTTACAGTTACGCAGCGGATAGGTTGATTTAAATAAATCCAACAGAGTACGCACCATTGCCGTGGAAGTATAAGGACCAAAGTAAAGACTTCCATCCTTAATTACGTTACGTGTAGCGAAAACGCGTGGGTAGTGTTCGTTCTTAATTACAATCCATGGAAACGACTTGTCATCCTTTAATAGAACGTTATATCGCGGTTGGTACTTTTTTATAAGGTTGTTTTCGAGTAGGAGAGCATCCTCCTCTGTGTCGACCACTATATGTTCGATATTGGCAATATTACGAACCAGAATAGCTGTTTTAACATTATCCGCCTTACCTACAAAATACGAGGTAACTCGTTTTTTGAGATTCTTTGCCTTACCTACATATATAATTTTTCCGTCCTTGTTATAGTATTGGTAAACACCAGGATCATCCGGAAGAACTGCAATCTTACCTTTAAGGAATTCTAAGTTACGATTGATCGACATTATCATTCAACATACAAATTTGTAAACGAAAAGGTGCTTACATCAAACAATCCCTTATCCCCGATTTTAAGCTGAGGAATAACCAAAAGGCTCATAAACGATAAAGTCATAAAGGGAGCTTGTAATGGTGATCCCCATTCCTGTGCTTTGTCGTTCATACGTTGGTAAAGCTTGGCAACCTCCTGACCCGACTTACTTGTCATTAAACCCGCGACTTCCAAAGGCAGACATTCAATTTCGGTATTTTGGGCATACGATATACCTCCTTTATAAGATATGATTTCGTTGAGAGCCTTTACAATATCGGCATCACTAACGCCAACCGCAATCAAATTATGACTATCATGCGCTACACTGCAAGCGATCGCTCCCTTCTTTAATCCTATATTTTTAATAAATCCCACCACCGGAGGGGCTTGTCTATATCTGTTCAAAACAACAATTTTCAGAATATCATCCTTAGTGTTAGACACCACAAAACCATTCGTACCACTCGGAGAGTACATAAGCTTCTTCGTTACAAGATCGCCATCCGCAGCCTCAATAACCCTAATATCCTTATCGGCTTTGTACTTAACTTGAATATCATCTATTGCAATTGCAGAGATATTAAAGTTATTTATGGGAGGTGACACAGGCACCTCAAACCTTAATTCACCTCCACCAAAAACACATTTACCATTGATATAGGTCTCCTGCACATTGAAGTTCTCCAGGTTATCTACAACAATAAAATCGGCAGGATCCCCTACCCTCAATAAACCCAAGGGAAGATTATAATGAATAATTGGTTTAAGTATAGCTGCTCTGAGTAATTTAAAAATATCAATTCCTTTACTCAGCCCCAAACGTATAATTTTGTCGATATGACCCTTGTTAAGAAGCTCGTCCGGATGCGAATCATCCGTACACAACATGATGTCGTCCGGGTTGGTATTAAACAAAGGCCAGAGCTGCTCAAAGTTTTTGGCTGCACTTCCCTCCCTTATCTGAACCGTGATACCACAATTAATTTTATCAATGGCTTCCTGAATTGTCATGCATTCATGATCTGTACTGATTCCGGCAGAAGCGTATTTTTTCAGACTATCACCCATCAAACCAGGGGCGTGCCCATCAATTCTTTTTTCTAATCTTTGCGCTGCATTAATTTTCGACCCAACTTCAGTATCGTTTTTTATCACACCCGGGAAGTTCATCATTTCTGAGAGGAACCATATATCTTCTCTCTTTAGCAAGTCCGCTATTTCTATCGAGTCAATAATAGCTCCACTGGTCTCGAAGGAGGTGGCAGGCACACAGGAAGGAGCGCCAAAGAAACATTTTAGCGGGGTATGCTCGGCATCTTCTATCATATAATCAACCCCCTTCACACCCATTACATTGGCTATTTCGTGGGGATCAGTAACCACGGCCACTGTTCCACGTGGAACAACGAGCTTTGAAAACTGCGTCGGGGTTAACATGGAACTCTCGATATGGATATGACTATCCACCAATCCGGGTAAAATATAAACTTTATAATCCTTCTTCGATTCCCTAATGGATTCAATTTTTCCATTAGCTATCGATACAATTCCGCTGTATATTTTACTATTGATGATGTCTACTATTTTACCTTTTATTTCCATAATATATCGTAATAGTTCCACGTGGAACCTATTTTATCTTCCCATTAATACCAGAAGCACATTAATATCACTTGGACTAACACCTGAAATACGTGTAGCCTGCCCAATTGTTTTTGGGTTTATCCTTTCTAACTTTTGCCTTGCTTCAGTTGATAATGAATTCATTTCAGCGTAATTAAAACGACCTGAAATATCTAGGTTTTCCAGTCGTGAAAGTTTATCCGCCATAATTCTTTCTCGATTAATATATCCCTGATACTTAATTGAAATTTCTGCTGAATCGATTATTTCGTGCCTGCGTAGTTCTGGTAATATAAGGCAATATTGTTCAAGTGGCTCTATAATCGTAATTAATCCTTCCAAACTAACTTGCGGTCTTAATAGGATATCCTTTAATTTCACAGTTTGCTTTAAAGGACTTGTCCCCAATTCTACCAAATAATCGTTAATATATTTCGGCTTAATACTAAATGTTTCTAAAAATTCAGTTAGACCATTTATATGTTTTATTTTTTCTTCCAAAAGGTCTATTCTCTCCTTCCGAGCTAAACCAATATTATAGCTCTTCCTAGTTAATCTTAAGTCGGCATCATCTTGACGTAACAAAATTCGAAATTCGGCACGAGACGTAAACATGCGATACGGTTCATCAACTCCTTTTGTAACCAAATCATCAATCAATACACCAATATATGCTTCATCCCTCGCAAGCACAAATTCATCATTGCCCTTTAATTTTTGATGCGCATTTATACCAGCCATAATTCCTTGAGCTCCCGCTTCCTCATAACCGGTTGTTCCGTTTATTTGACCAGCAAAATACAAGTTAGATATGAGTTTTGTTTGTAAGGTATGATAAAGTTGAGTTGGATCGAAAAAGTCGTACTCTATCGCATAACCAGGTCGAAAAATGCGCGCATTTTCCAATCCTGGAACATGTTTAACAGCTTCCAATTGAATATCCAAAGGTAATGAACTACTAAACCCGTTTAAATAATACTCAATAGTTGTTTCTCCTTCAGGTTCCAGATGCAACTGATGCGCATCTTTATCGGCAAAGGTGACTATTTTTGTTTCGATACTAGGACAATATCGTGGCCCTAAACTTTGAATAGTACCGTCGTACATTGGCGATTTATGAAGTCCTAACCGCAACTGTTCATGCACTTGTTCATTGGTATAAGTAAGCCAGCAGCTCTTTTGATCAAGCTTAGATTTTTCGTAAGGCAAATACGAAAATTTATAAAATGAATCATCTCCATCCTGACGTGCACATTTTGAAAAATCGATTGTTCTACCATCAATACGCATGGGAGTACCCGTTTTCATTCTATCCGTTTTAAAACCGATATCCTTAATTTTTTTAGTAAGACCATACGAGCTAGGCTCACTTATTCTACCCCCCTCCACTTGAACTTGACCAACATGCATTAGACCATTTAAAAAAGTACCATTGGTAAGAATTAATGATTCGCAGCTAAACTCAACACCAAGTTTGGTAACAACAGATTTTACTCGGTTGTTTTCGAAATTGATATCCACTACCGTATCCTGCCAAAAATACAAATTATCGGTCTGTTCAAGAATACTTCGCCACTGAGCCGAAAAAACCATTCTATCGCACTGCGACCTGGGACTCCACATTGCTGGACCCTTTGATTTATTTAGTAAACGAAACTGTATTGAAGATCTATCCGTAACTATACCGCTAAATCCACCAAGGGCATCAATTTCCCGTACAATTTGTCCTTTGGCTATACCCCCCATTGCAGGATTACAGCTCATTTGTGCAATTTTGTTCATATCCATTGTGATAAGCAATGTTTTAGAACCCAAATTTGCAGCGGCAGCAGCTGCTTCACAACCGGCATGCCCAGCACCCACCACTATTATATCGTAGTTAAAATCCATAGAAAAAATAAAAATATTACAATGAGAGCTGCAAATCCTCGCACCTCAATTGATATACAGTAATTTATACTAATAAAAACGTAAAATTAATCAAATTGTTTTGAGAAGTTCCAGGGCCTCGTCTTCCATTTGACGCATCAATTCAGCCTCACTCGAGGTTTTATCTTTAAACCTAAGCAAATGTAGGATTCCGTGAATAATAACCCGATTTAACTCTTCCGTGAAAGTAGTGCTGTAATCTTGAGCGTTCGAACGAACTGTGTCGAGACTAATAAAAATGTCTCCACTTATTAAATTTTCTTCGCAGTAATCAAATGTTATAATATCGGTATAATAATCGTGATTTAAATACTCGCGATTAATACCAATAATATAACTATCTGAACAAAAAATGTAAGAAATTTTTTTTTCGACCCCATTGTGCTTTTTAAGCACTGCAGAAATCCATTTTGTAATCAGTTTAGTATTTAGTTCTGCCTGATCTACATCTTCAAAATTATAATCAATCACCTACAAAATAAATGTTAGCTTAACCTTACTTCCATCATTTTCGAAGGATATTTTATCTGCTAAATGATTCATTAAGAAAACACCTCTTCCATGTGTCTTCTCCACATTTTCGGGTAAAGTTGGATCAGGTACCGACGCATAATCGAATCCGGTTCCCTCGTCCATTATAATAAACTCTAGTTCCTTATCACCTATAAAATATTCTAGTTGAACATTCTTTTTAGCATCTAGTTTATTACCATGTACAATAGCGTTATTAACCCCTTCAACTACGGCTAAAAGCAACTTACCATAAACATCAGTATGTATATTATACTGACCTGTTAGATCGTCGATTAATCTTTCGACCACACTGATATTTTTAATATCGGAATTAATTACGATTTTTTTCACTGCTATATACATTTATTAAGATGTAATTTACTTACTGCTTATACTGCTATATACAAAAATAGTTACTTAAACTCTAAAAAAAAACTAAACATCCTTCTTCCTATTTTTTTAACCAATCCAAAGGATTTGTTTTTTTGTTCTCTTCCCAAATTTCAAAATGTAACACACCACTCTTATCATCTGAACTAGCAAAAATTTCGCCAATACTTTGATTACTTTTAAGGACTTGTCCGGTTTTAACGTTTACGATAGCCAAATTAGCATAAACCGACAAGAATTTACCATGTCGAACAATCACAGCCTTATTGTATCCAGGAATAGCAATGACGCGGCTTACAGTCCCTTCATATATACATTTAACCTCACTTTCTACAGCGGCTGTTATATCAATCCCATTGTTATTGACTTTTACGCCCTTTAAAACGGCGTGGTTATGTTCACCAAAGTGACTTGTTACAACTCCTCCAGCCACCGGCCAAATTAAATTTCCTTTTGCACTCAAAAAATTACTAAAAGCATAATCAACTTCATTAGCCGCTTTGGAAATTGCATTAGTAATAATACTTTCCAATTCTTCAGAGGCCTTTTGCTTTTTTTCAATTTCACGCCTTAACCAAGTTTCATCCTTTTTTAAATCCGAAACATATTTGGTTTTAGTTACTACAGAACCTTTCAACTTATCCATTTCACCAAGCAAAGTTAGATAGGTTTTACTTTTTTCTTCTAAAATAAGTTGATTTCGATGAATTGTACTATCTAATTGATTCTTGGTATCCATCAAAACCATACCTTGCCTTTTCCGATACGAGGCATATTGCTTCATTAAATTAAATCTTCTATAAGCTTCCGAAAATGTATGTGCGCTAAACACAATCATAAATTCATTATAATTTGAACCTATCTGTTTATTAGCTTCCATAATAAGCTTATGATAAGAATACCGTAATATTTGTAATTCACTACTTAGCGAATCTATTGCCGTCTTATTTCTCCTAATTACTTGATTTATAACCTCTATCTGGTCTTGATAGGAAACTACAACTTTATTTTGTGCTTCTATTTGCGCATTAATAACTTCGAGCTCACTTAAATAATTTTTTCTTGTATTTCCCTTTTGCGTGAGCAGTATATTCGCATTAGCTATTTCTTTCTCAAATTGTTTTCGTTTACTTCTAAGCGAATCAATATCCTTATTTTGGCCAGATAAAATTAAGCTTATAAAAAACAAAACCACCCCAATATTATAAGACTTTTGTTTTATAAGCGGACGGAATTTTAAAATATAAGCTACCACCATCGTCGATCTCTAAATAATTAATTTTTAACCCAACCTCAAATGTATTCTCTTCCTGTGTTGCAACAAAATTAATTTGTTCCGGAAATAAACTACTTCCAAAGTTTATAAAATTAGAATAATCTATTTTAATAGATTGATTTTTTACTAAATCTTTAATATTCATTTTAAAAATTCTAAAAACATCAGGATATATGAACATTTCGTGTTGTATCACATCATCCTTACCTCTTCCCACAATTCTATCAAAACGGTTATCCTTTAACGCCTTGAAGGCGTAATGATCTTTCTCAATATAGTGTTTATACTTCTTTAAGCCTTCGTAATTATCTACCTCTACCGGATACAAGAAAACAGCATTTGTTAATATAGATTGAACGGCATAATAATTAAGGCTAAGACCATACCTTCTATTAAAATATTCATAATTAGTATATGTAACCACCTTATTATGCTTATCTATAATAATTACATCGTCAGGCGTCAAACGCACCCTAACTAGCTCAATACCCATTAAGGGAAAGATGGAAACAACAATTTGACTGTCCTTTTCGATGACAAAACTTCCCTTAAAGGATTTTCTTTGCGAACCATCGTTAAAATTAAATTGTACCTTTTTTAAATATAACTTTTTATACTCTAATTCATTATCAATTAACTGATTTCGTAATCTAGCATCTGTTATGTTTGATACCGAACTTTTGGAAAGCTTTTCCGTTGTTTTACATGAGGCCAGGAAAATTATCATCGCCACAAATAGAAGCTGTACCTTATTCCTCCACATATGTTTTCAATTCTATTTTTTGTTTAAGTACTGGTGACACATTACCCATTTCCAAGGACTTTCTCCATTGTTTTAAAGCACCTTCCAAGTCGTTATTTTTATATAGGATATCCCCATAATGTTCCACTATTACGTCACTTTCATCACCACCATTATCCAAAGCCCGTTCAATAATATATTTAGCTTCAAAAAATCTTGCTCTTTTAAATAATACCCACGCATAGGTGTCAAGATAGGTGGAATTTCCAGGCTCAAGCGCTATCGATTTTGAAATCATCTTCTCTGCCTTTTCTAAATCCTTGTTTTCGACGGATAAATAATAGCTATAGTTATTAAGTACAACCACGTTATTTTCGTCAATTTTTAAGGCTTTTTCGTAGTGCTCAAAAGCATCGTTCGAATTGCCAAGACTATGCATTACATCGCCCAAATAGGCATGAAATTGTCCCTTCAAGTTTAGGTTGTCTCCTATAAACTTTAATCCGTTTACAAGGGCATCTTTTGCCTTTTCATTTTCTTCCTTTTGCATAGCTCCCATTGCATAAAATAGTGAAAACAATGGTTCTTCAGGAAACAATTTTAAAGCTTCTTTTGCATCCATATATAAAACTTCGAAAAGACCCAAATTAACTTCTAAGAATAACATATCCTGCCAAACAGCAGGATTACCAGGATCTATTTGAAGCCCATTTTTAAATTGTTCCAAGGCCTCTTTATTCCGATTGGTACTTTGTAAGAAATTGGCATAAAAAATAAAACTTCTAACATCCTCGCGGTGCACTTGTGTTAACTTGGCAAAATAACCTTCCATAACAGCTGTATCCATTTTAAAAGTAAAATTTTTACCCATTAACACTGGTATAAGCCTTTGTATTTTTGTTTCCAACTCAAGGTCAACATCCTCCAGCCCTTTTCCTAGATTATCAAGAAAAGTCAGTGTGTCTTTTTGCTGAAGTTTGACATTGGCTATTGAAAAATAACCCATCCCATTTCCTGGATCCATGGCCAAAATTTTATTGTAATTTAACTCAGCCTTAGCGTAGTCCTTATTGTAGAGATATAAATCACCTAAAAAACCATAATATCTTGGTTCAAAAGGGTTTTCCAGTATCAGTTTTTCTATTTCTTTGTAGGCTAAGTTTTGCTTGCCCATTTCAACATATATCTTTTCCTTTTCAACCGAAATCAGTTCATTTATACCAATACTTTTTTCAAGACGGTCATATGCATCTACGGATTTTTGAAACTGCTTATCGGTATAATAAAGTTGAGCCAATGCATAAGTCAATTCATCGTTTTCCGGAAATCTATTAGTTAAAACCTCATAAACCCCAATAGCTTTTCCGTAATCTTTATTCTGCTGATACAGGTCACCCAATAATGTTTGATACCATTTGTTTTCAGGTGCTAATCGTACCGAGTTTGTTAATAGTTCTTGCGCCGCGGTGTAATTTTGTTGCGAAATGGCTATATTGCCCAGTTCGTAATAACTTGTTGCACTCAAAGAATCAATTTTTAAACACTCTATAAAATAATTCTTTGCTTTGGCCAAATCCCCATTCATTTTTAGGCGCTGCGCTTCAAAAAAGAAGTAATCAAACTTTCTCTTATTTTCATCACTTAGAACCGACATTCTTGTGTTAGCAATAGTTTTGCTAGTAAGGGCCTTTTGTGAACTCTTACATGCCGAAACACTTATTAATAACAGTATAATATATAATATATTCTTCATTTATTCACTAAATTTAATAAGATATTACCATCAATTTACATTATGCCCGTATGTCCAAATCCACCTGCACCACGTTCTGTATCATCCAACTCGTTAACTCGATTAAATTGAATGGTTTCGTGCTTTGCAACCACCATTTGACAGATGCGTTCGCCACTTTTTATTATAAAATTTTCATTTGAAAGATTAACCAGGATGACTTTAATTTCACCTCTATAATCGGCATCAATGGTACCTGGACTGTTTAAAACAGATATACCATGTTTAATAGCTAATCCACTACGTGGCCGTATTTGAGCCTCATAGCCGGCTGGTAGTTCAATGAATAAACCAGTTGGAACCATTGCCCGCTCCAATGGTTTAAGGATAATTTCACTGGGTAAGAATGCTCTTAAATCGAGTCCTGCTGATAGTTTGGTACTATAGCAGGGTAACTCGTTATTGCTTTTGTTTATAATATTAATAGATAATGCCATCATGCTAAATAACTTTCTTTTTGAATTCTTTAAAATAAACTACTATTAAAAACACTACTATAAGTGATACACGCATGGATAAGTTCAATACATTAAAACCAATACTTTTTGCGGATACAAGATAACTATTGAGATAAGGCACCACAAAATTTCCAACAACATATATTAAACCAACCAAAGCGGTATATTTCAATATTCTATTCCAGTCGTATCGTATTGAGGAGTTTTTATTACCCCAATAGATACTAAGAAACACCATTACCAAAAAGCAAACCAAACCAGCAATTGCTGCACCTAAATAACCCATAATTGGAATAAGAAGCAAGTTTAGGACAATTGTAATTATGCTTCCTACAATACCCATGTAGGCACCAAATTCAGTTTTATCGGTAACTTTATACCAAACCGACAAGGTGAAATAGATACCACTTAATAATTGCGAAATAAGAACTATAGGTATAACTACATTTCCTTTTATATATTCATCGGTTAAAACCAAATTAATAATGTCCATAAAAAAAGTTACACCGAGAAAAATCAATAATCCAAACAATACAAAATACTTTAAAATGGTGCTATATATTGCTTCGTTTTTTGTTTCGCTATGATCTTTAAAGAAAAAAGGTTCGAATGCTAAACGGAACGATTGCGTAAACATAGCCATCAGAACACCAATTTTAAAATTAGCACCGTAAATTGCAAGCTGTCGTAAACCTTCATCGCCACCTATAATTTTAGGTATTAATATCTTGTCCACCTGAATATTTAACATACCCGTAATTCCGACAATTAATATTGGAAATGAGTATTTTAACATGCGTAACAAAAGTCTGAAATCAAATCCCTCGAAGCTTTTATAAATATCTCCCAATATTATAATCAATACTGTTAGAGAAGCTATAAAATTAGCAAGAAGCACATAATAGGCCTGATTATCTAATATTTGAAGGTCTATGAAAGACACAAAAAAATTAGTACCCTGCTGCAACGGAACCCAATATAAAAAATATATATTTAATCCAATTAGGACTACAACATTAAGTAACTTTAGTAGTCCGAAACGTACACTTTTTCCTTCGTATCGAATTTTGGCAAAAATAATGGATGATATTGCATCTACAGCAACAATTAACGACATCATTAAAATTAACTGTGCCGAAAAGCCTTGACTAAAATAAGTTGCCAAACTATCCTTAAATAGAAATACAAGTAATAAAAACAATACACTTGTAGATATTATACTTGTAATAGCAGTGGTAAAGACACTAGTAAAGTTTTTAGTTTTTGCAAACCTGAAAAAACTCGTTTCGAAACCATACGTTAATACCACTAATAATATAGCAATATAGCCATACATTTGGGTTACAATGCCATATTGTACACCATCCATGGTGCGTATATAATAAGGCATCAAAAGCCAGTTTAATAGCCTTACCAGTATCGTGCTGCCTCCATACACAAGTGTATCGCCAGCCAATGTTTTAAATTTACCCAATTCCTAGTTTTTAAAACAGCGAATATTGCTGCTGATTGAATGAATCCTTTCCCAAATGACTGTAAGCAAGTGCTGTTGCCATCCGTCCACGAGGTGTACGTTTTATAAATCCTTCCTTAATTAAAAAAGGTTCGTAAACTTCCTCTATGGTACCACTATCTTCACCAATGGCAGTTCCAATGGTACTTAGACCTACCGGACCTCCCTGAAATTTATCTATTAAGGTATTCAGTATTTTATGATCCATATCATCCAAACCATGTTGATCGATATTAAGCGCTTTAAGTGAGTATTTAGAAATTTCCAAATCTATTTCGCCATTACCTTTTACCTGCGCAAAATCTCTCACCCTACGCAATAAGGCATTTGCGATACGCGGTGTACCTCTACTTCTTCTGGATATTTCGAGGCACGCTTCCTGCGATATCTTTGTTGTTAAAATTCGAGATGAACGTGCAATAATACCAGAAAGAACCGTATTATCATAATACTCTAAGTGACAATTTATTCCAAAACGTGCTCTCAATGGACTGGTTAACAAACCGCTACGTGTTGTAGCCCCAATCATTGTAAAAGGATTTAACTCAATTTGAATACTACGTGCACCAGGGCCTTTATCAATAAGTATATCTATTCTATAATCCTCCATAGCCGAATAAAGATACTCTTCAACAATAGGGCTTAGACGATGTATTTCATCAATAAACAGTACATCGTTTGTTTCAAGATTCGTAAGAATACCTGCCAAATCGCCTGGCTTATCCAAAACCGGCCCACTGGTTACTTTAAAACCAACCCCTAGTTCATTGGCAATAATATTCGAAAGCGTTGTTTTACCAAGTCCCGGAGGACCATGTAATAATACATGATCCAAGGCCTCTCCACGCATAGAAGCAGCCTGGACAAAAACTTTAATATTATCAAGAATCTTTTCCTGTCCTTTAAAATCATTAAAAGTTAATGGACGTAACTTATTGTCAAGTTCCTTCTCTACATTTTCATAATCTTCCTCACGTATATCAAAGTTATCTTCCATCCGCCAACTGGGTAATACCCATTTTTTTAATCAGGTACATAAATAAATCTAATTCAAAAGGTTTAGCCATATATTCATCCATACCATACTCTAAACATCTCTCACGATCGGCATCAAAGGTATTTGCCGTTAAGCCAATAATAGGGGTAGAATACGACAAATTAGATTCATATTTTCGAATTTCAGCGGTAGCTTCGAGTCCATCCATCACAGGCATCATTAAATCCATAATAATAAGATCATACCTCTTTTTTTTGACCATATTAAATGCCTCCATACCATTATTAGCGATATCAATTAAATAGCCAAATTTTATCAGATTTAGGCATATTAATTTTTGGTTCAAAACATTGTCCTCCACCAACAAAATTGCTAAAGATGTGCATTTATCCATTTAAATCGAGTCTAATATTTTTTTAATATAGTACACTATTCTCTATCATTTCCGTTAAATAACTCTCTATAAACCTAGTTTGGCCGACAGTTCCAACATTCTTTCGATTGGCTTAACGGCCTTTATTCTAACATCCTCCTTAACCTGTATACTAGGCCATTCATACTTTAAAGCATTGTAAATTTTTTGCAAGGTATTAAGTCGCATAAACTCACAGTCATTACAAGCACAAGTAGAATCATTTGGTGGCGCGGGTATAAACAATTTTTGCGGGCTTTTTAGCTTCATTTGGTGTATAATTCCCGACTCTGTAGCCACGATAAACATATTACTATTACTTGTGGCAGAGTATTTCAAAAGCGCCGAGGTAGAACCAATATAATCAGCTATCATGAGTAATTGTTTTTTACATTCAGGATGCGCCAATATTTCAGCATCAGGGTTATCCGTCTTGAGCTGCAATATTTTTTCGAGCGAAAACTTTTCATGCACATGACATGCACCGTCCCATAACACCATTTCCCTACCCGTAATACTATTAATGTAATTCCCAAGGTTTCTGTCCGGACCAAATATTAGCTTTTCATCAGATGCAAAACTATCTACAATGGCCTTTGCATTTGTACTTGTAACAACCATATCCGATAAAGCTTTAATTTCCGCTGAAGTATTAACATAGGTTATTACTTTATGATCAGGATAGCCAGCTATAAACTTTCTAAACTCATCAGGTGGACAGCTGTCGGCCAAACTACAACCTGCATTTAAATCGGGTACAATAACTTTTTTATGAGGAGCCAATATTTTGGCAGTTTCGCCCATAAAATGAACGCCCGCCACAATAATAAATTCAGCATCTGTTTTAGCAGCAAATTGAGCAAGTGCCAAGCTATCACCAACAAAATCAGCAATATTCTGAATTCTTGCTTCCTGGTAAAAATGAGCCATTAAAACCGCATTTTTTTTAATTTTCAATTTCAAAAATGCATCTTCTAAATTATCTATATTTGTTAGCGGTTCATCCACGAAACCTTTTTTTATCCAATTTTCTTTTCTTTCCATTATTATTATTTAATAAAGAGAGATTTCTAAAAATATCTGCATATGATAATATGCTGTTGATACGGTTTATAAAAATAAACTAAAATGCTTGTTTAATATTCAATAAACATTTAGGCTTTCGTTATCAATAGGTAATTAACAATCATAAAATAGAGTTAGTTCCTAAAAATCAAAATATTAAGCTCTGCTATTAACAAGATGCTAAGAGCAGACAAATTTAATAAGATTATCCGTTGATAGCATAAGTTTGTTGTTAAAATGCTGTTTGAAACATTTTATTAAATCATTGTAAATTAATTGATTTCTAAAATCAGGGGCAGGTATAGACAAAATACTACAGAAATCAATTTTATTTTTTACTATTTTTCATGTCGAGTTAACATCTTATCAACAGGTATTTTTTGGTTATGCACAATAGTTATGCACAGGGTAAGTTTAAGTAAGTTTATTTTTATCTTTGAAAAAAAAAATGGAAGTAACTACTATTGGTTTAGCCGCGGATCATGCCGGTTATGATTTAAAGGAAATTGTAAAGTCTTTTTTGTTGCAAAAAGGTATTGAATGCAAGGATTTTGGTACTTATTCGAGCCAAAGTAGCGATTATACCGATTATGCTCACCCATTGGCGTTAGCTGTTGAAAATAAGGAAGTGCAACTAGGTATTTCCTTGTGTGGTAGTGGTAACGGCATTAATATGACGGTAAATAAACATGCAGGGATACGTGCTGCGCTTTGTTGGAATAAAGAAATATCAGTACTTGCACGTTTGCATAACAACGCTAATATATGCTCACTGCCTGCAAGATTTGTAAGTGCAGAAGAAGCCAAAGAGATTGTTAGTGTTTTTATAAAAACTGATTTCGAAGGTGGTAGGCATCAACTTAGGATAGATAAAATTCCTTGTTAAAAAGGTTTTTATTTTTATATTGCTTATTATATTATAAGTGCCTATAAGATAGCTTAATAATAACTTTTTTTAAATCAAAAATTATTCTAGTAATCATTAGGTACACGTATGAGCTTATGTTTGTTCATATTTGTGTATTTTTGCATTCAAAAATCTTTTATTATGCTTTCAAATACTTGTAAATACGCTGTACGTTCGGTTATTTATTTGGCTTTAAACCAAGAGGACGGGAAAAAAATAGGCATCAAACAAATATCAAAAGATTTGGAGATACCTACACCTTTTTTGGGTAAGATACTTCAAACTCTGGCCAAGCAAAAAATGCTTTTATCCAATAAGGGACCGCATGGAGGTTTTGCACTTGCTTTGGATGCCCATGAAATTACATTGTTGGATATTGTAAAAATTATTGACGGTACCGACACATTTGATAATTGCATGATTGGTATGAAGAGCTGTAAAACAGCCCATGAAAATAAAAGGCCTTGTCCGGTGCATGATCAGTTTCATGAAGTACGAAAACAAATGTATAAGCTTTTTAAGGAGGAAACTATTGGAAACATTGCCGATAGAGTGGAAAAAAAAGATGAATACTATTTATTATAGCTTTTTTTAAATAACATCAGTTTGTAAATAAAACCAGTGTTACGAAGTAAAATGTAAAGTACACTGCCGCTTACTACCCCAATAGTATTAAAAACAGCATCGTAAAAGTTTCCAGTACGATAGTTTGTAAATAAAAATTGAATAAACTCAAGTGCTATTCCCAAAACGATAGTATCCAAAACGATCCAACCTTTTCGGATGGGACGGGTACTTTTATGGTTTTCGATAAAAAATACAAAGCTCAATGAAAAATACATGGTGAAGTGGGCAAATTTATCAAAATGCTTAAAAAAGTGTATTTCATCGCTAACTAAATCGTTAGTGTTTATGGTGCTCAGCAGCACGATTACTATAAATAATAAAATCGAACGCCAATAATTTTTTATAATGGACATAGCTAAAATTCATTTGTATTAAAACAGAAATAAGGTTCAAAAGTAGAACAAAATAAGGTAAAAAAAATGTTTCACGTGAAACGTGCCTAAGTTTTGATAGAATTAAAACTTAGACGAGAATATTTCAGACGAACGATTCAGACAAATATTAATAAAAATGATGTAACAATGGCCGGCATTTATATACATATTCCTTTCTGCATGCAAAAGTGTGGATATTGCGATTTTTATAGCTTAGTTGGTTTAAGCGATAAATCAGAATTTGTAAAGGCGTTATGTGCTGAGATAGATTTGAGAAAAGATGAACTGATCAACCAGCCTGTGAATACTGTTTACTTTGGTGGAGGTACTCCAAGCGTATTAAAAATAGCGGACTTTGAGTGTATTATTTTGGCTTTAGAAGAAGCATACGATTTATCGAGCCTACAAGAATTTACTATTGAAGTTAATCCTGATGATATGAACCTGGAATTCTTGAATGAACTAAAACATCTTGGTTTTAATAGATTAAGCATGGGTATCCAAAGTTTTAACGATCGTATCTTAACCTTTATGAACCGTCGCCATAATGCCAAAGAAGCGGTTAAAGCAGTGAAAATGGCACAAATAGCAGGTTTCGATAATATCAGTATCGATTTAATTTATGGCATTCCGGATATGAGTTTAATGGAGTGGAAAAATAGCATTGATAGCGCAATAGCCTTGCAAGTGCAACATATTTCGGCCTATCACCTTACTATTGAACCTGGAACAGTTTTTTATAAAAAGCTTAAGCTAAACATTATCCATGAGGTGGAGGATAAAAACAGTATTGCACAATACAATATTTTAATTGATAAATTTAACCAAGCTGGATTTGATGATTATGAAATTTCTAATTTTTCGTTGCCTGGTTATCAGTCTAAACACAATTCGAGTTATTGGAATTCAAATAGTTATGTGGGTTTAGGCCCCTCGGCCCACTCGTTTAATGGCTACTCCCGGCGATGGAATATTGCTGATTTAAATAAATATATGCATCTCATAAAAAACAAAGAAGTTTTTTATGAGGAGGAGATTTTGTGCGAAAGAGATATTTATAACGAAACGATAATGTTAGGGCTACGCACAAAAAATGGAGTAGGCCTTATTGATATTGAAAAGATGGACAAAGAAATTGTGCGTATTTTTAACCAAAAGATGAGTAATAATTTACAACTTAAAAATATTTATACCCAAGATGGTAGAATAAAAGTTTATAAAGACAAGAAAATATTAACGGATCAAATTATTTCGGATTTTTTTGTTATTTAGGTGTTTAAAGTTAGGTTAAAATGAGGTTGATATTTTTATTATTAATAATTCCGTGGCAATGTTATTCACAATCGAAAAACGTTGTGGAATGCGATGTATTTTATAACATGATTACATCCAATGATGATATATTTATAATGGACATCAGGATGTTGGATGACTACCGGAAAGAGAGGATAACGAATGCTTATTGGGCTGGTACTAAAGAAAGTTTTAAACCACTTTTGTTAGAAATAGATAAAAAATCCCCTATTTTATTGTATTGTGAAATGGGTAAAAGAAGCAAGGAATGCTCCAAATGGTTAAAATCTTTGGGCTATAAAAATGTGTACGAGCTAAGAGGAGGTTTTTGTGAATGGATAAAAAATGGTTACCCACTGGATAGTTCACCGGTAAAACAGTAAATTATGAACAAAGAAAAGAGATGTAATACTGGACTAATTGTTTCTTGGGTATCTATTTTGTTAAATATTGCACTTTTCGTAATAAAATTTTGGGTTGGAGTTTTATACAATTCCGTGGCACTTATTGCTGATGCTTGGCATACCTTATCCGATTCCATTTCGTCGTTTGCCGTTATGGTAGGTATAAAAATATCATTAAAGCCAGCCGACGAAGATCATCCTTTTGGTCATGGCCGAGCCGAGCTTATTGCCACTATTTTTGTCGGCATTTTATTGGCCATTGTAGCTTTTAATTTTACTTACGAGTCTGTTTTAAAGCTAGTTTCGCACGAGTCGGTTGTATATGGTACATGGGCCATAGTCGTTACTGTTATTTCAATTGTGATTAAAGAAGCCATGGCGAAATACTCCATTCGCTATGGAAAAAAAGTGAACTCGGGTGCGCTGGTTGCCGATGGATGGCACCATAGAAGTGATGCTATTTCGAGTGTTGTTATATTGGTGGGTATTTTTTTTGGAAAGTATTTTTGGTGGATAGACGGCGTGCTTGGACTAATTGTTTCGGGTTTGTTATTTTATACCACTTATAAAATTTTAAAGGATGCACTCTCCTTGTTTCTGGGTCAAAGAATTGAAGAAAACTTGAAAGAAGAGATACACGAAATTGGTTTTAATACCTTCACACGTAATTTAAACGCCCACCATTTTTTAATTCACAAGTACGGCCATCATTCCGAGCTTACTTTTCATATTTCGTTGCCAGGTAATATGAGACTTAGTGAGGCGCACGATATTGCTACCCAATACGAAAATAAAGTAAAAGCAAAATTTAAAATAGGAGTTACCATCCATATAGAATCTTTCGATTGACTCGTGTTACCTGATGATAAAACATATAAAGTGATGTAAATTTAGTGTCCAACAAATTTAATAATCACCAAATACAGGTGTATCATCAAAAATATTGATAGCCATATGTAAAATTGAGCATCAGTTTGTATTAACCTTGTATATTTAGTAGAAATCTATGTATTATGAGGTTATTGGGTGTTGTACTATTTTTTTTACTATTAGGTCTATTTGGCTGCGATAAGGGTAATAAAGGGGTTTCTTTTTCTACCATTAAATTCGATTGTCGATATACCAGCAATCCCATTGAAATAAATCAGCCTTTATTTGATACCCTACAATTATTTATTCAAAATGCTAAACCTGATTTAATTAGCTTTAAGGAAACCGAATTTACCGACGAGTGCATAAATCAAATTGAATCTACAGGATATAAATTTATTCCTATAAATATGCGCAATGATAGCACTACGATTAAGTTTTCGCCTGTAGCTATTAAAAAAACGTCCTTCGAATTTTTAGCCTCTTCCTATTATCTTTACAGAAACGATACATTGCAGCAAAATAAAAATATGCTATCCTGGTATCAATTAAAAAACAGTGATTCGGGTCATATTTTTTATTTTTTTAGGCTTCAACTTCAGGATAGCCTTAATAGTTATCAATCGGAGATGATAGCTTTTGATTTATTAAAAAGGATTGACGAAATATCATCCGGGGTTCCGGTTATTTTGATGGGTAACTTTAACAATAATAATGCTGGCATTAAAGAGTTGTTAACGAATAACTGGAAAAATATTTATGCATTAAGTGATGCAAGATCAACCAATAGAGAGACTAATTTTCTGGTAAATGAATTTTTGAAAATTGTAACCTCCTATAGCCTGCAAAAAAATGATTCCTTAATTAATAGGGAAATCGTTCAATTTACCTTCAGCAATAGTAATATTTCTAAAAGCAAAAAGGGCAAAACTATCCCGGAATAGGATTGTTAAGCAATGATTTATCTGACTATTCTGTAATATCTAATTGGATAAGGTAACCATTGTGCCGGCGAATATTAAGTACGCTCGAATTATCTAAAATTAAATACTGTCCTTTTATTCCTGTCAATATTCCTTCTACTTTATCTATTTTGTCGAAGGTAAAACTTTTAACTTTATCGGGGAATTGGGGGATAGGGAAATTTAATTGCGTGATATTTTTATCATCGATGCAATATTGTTTTAACTCGGCAGGTAAGTATTGGCAGGCCTTTTCTTTTTCTGTCGTCAAATCTATTTCCATGGATTTTCCTTGTAACATACCTTGCCAATTTGTTTTGTCGGAATAATGTTGCATCAAATACTTTTCAATGGTTCCGGCTATGTTTCTATTTGGGGTTTGTGCCACAATAATGGCCGATGAAGCACCTTGGTCTATCCAACGGGTAGGTATTTGAGTTTTGCGGGTTATGCCAATCTTTAAATTGGACGATACAGCCAAATAAACCACATGTGATGCCAAGCAATGCTGTTGTGCCCATTCGGTATTGCGCGATATGCCCAGATGAGCTTGGCATTTATCGGGTTGCAACACACATTCACTTGCTTCGGGAGCCTCCGTAAAACACGTATAACAGAAACCCTGACCAAATGATTTATTGGTTTTTTTACCACAAGCAATACAATTTATTTGTTGCAAATATGTTAGCCCAATTTTTTTGCCAATAAATTGGTTTAATGGTATTTGCTGCTCTCCTATGGGTAATAAGTATTCAACAGGGTCCGTTAAATTACTTTTCATCTTTGATATATTACCTTGGTATTTCATGTTTTTTAGTTTAGGGTTCAAAAAGTTTAGGGTTTAAAGAGTTTAAGGTTTCGTTTATTTACCAAACTACTGTATTACCTTAAACTGACTGCTAACTGTTTACTGATTACTTTTTTTTTATCTAACTAAGAATTTAAGTATCACAATATGAAATGATTACAAAAAATTTAATGAAAAAAATATATTTCATGTTCCGACGCAAAGTTGCTGTAAATATTTAATAAGGACTGTGGTGCGTCGGATTTGCATGACATCGATTCCCCGGGTTAAAACCCGGGGCTATTTATATTTTAGCCCTTCGGGGTAATTTTGCAATGCATCTCAACCAAGTTAAATTTTTGGATGAGCTGTTTTTCGCGGCTAAGGTACTGCTAACTGCTAACTGATTACTGTTCACTGATTACTATTTACTGATTTAAAGACGCATGTGCATCCACCAGTTTATACAATTTGTCGGATCTTCTTATTTTCTGAGCCACGGCTAAGGAGAAGGTATCACCTTTTACGGTTTCTTCTACTTTTTCCAATTCTACTCGTATTTCGGGAACAATCATTTTTATCACACCTGTTGTAGGGCCAGTGATTAATATCTCGTCGCCCACTTTTAAGCTTTGTGTTTCCATCACAAATTCGGCTACACCGATTTTAGGAAAATAGTTGGTTCCTTTGCCAATATACATCTTTCGTTGTGTCGCCCTGTTACCATAGTAGTGGCTCCACTCACCCAGCTTTTGTCCCAGGTAATATCCATTCCAAAAACCACGGTTAAAAACGGTAGCCAATTCCTTATTCCAAGCGTCAATTTTCTCTTGGTTGTAGTTGTCCTCCAAAATAGCATTTAACGCTTCGCTGTAGGCTTTAACAACGGTGTGCACATATTCCGGCCCTCTGGCTCGTCCTTCTATTTTAAAAACACGCACGCCGGCATCTACCATTTTATTTAAAAAGTGAATGGTCTTTAAATCTTTGGGCGACATGATGTACTCGTTGTCCACTTCCAACTCTTGCCCTGTTTCTTTGTCGGTTACAATATAGCTGCGTCGGCAGGTTTGCAGACAGGCTCCCCGGTTAGCCGATGATTGGGTATTGTGGAGACTGAGATAACATTTGCCCGAAACCGCCATGCAAAGGGCTCCATGGCAAAACATTTCTATTTGGATAAGTTGTCCATTGGGACCTTTTATTTTTTGCAATTGAATTTGATGGTATATCTGCGCCACCTGATCCATATCGAGCTCCCGGGCCAGCACTACTACATCGGCAAAGCGCGCATAAAATTTAAGTGCTTCAATATTGGATATGTTCAGCTGTGTGCTCAGGTGAACCTCTACGTCAATTTCGCGGGCAAAAGCAATAGCAGACACATCAGAAGCAATTACTGCCGATATTTGGGCTTCTTTGGCAGCCAGTATTATTTTTCGCATCAGGTTAAGATCCTGATCGTACAATACAGTGTTTACAGTGAGGTAAGTTTTTACATTGTGCTGTTTGGCTATCTCAACTATCTGATGCAAATCGTCAACGGTAAAGTTGTTGCTCGATCGGGAACGCATGTTCAACCCCTCAATTCCAAAATAAACCGAATTGGCTCCACCCTGAATGGCTGCTCTCAGTGATTCGTAAGAACCCACAGGTGCCATTATTTCAAATTCTTCTCTCTTCATACCTATGTAAAAGCCTCTTTGATTAAAAACCGTGTTGTAATAGATTGTATGGAGGCACAAAGGTACTTATTTTATAAAAATAAAAATCCGTAGTTTAACCCAATTATAACCAACGTATGTTGATTGAAAGGGAAACTAAGGATTGAATCGCCCAAAAAAAACTAAAACGCATCAATTACTTTATTAAAAATAGGGAATCTTGGTTTTTTAGGTAGTTTGTGGATGAGAGGTGTTAATCTAATAAATTTAATCCCTTATAAATATTGGGTTTTAAGGATAATTAAGAATGCTTGCCGGACACCATTGATAATTTTGCAAATAGAAATAAAATACCCATATTTATAATATTTATTCACAGGGTGTTATCTATTTGATAATCGAGTTGCTTTTCTGCATTTCAATGCTTTATAAAAGGAATAATCACGCCTTTTAAGTGTAAAATATGATTTGGTAATTAACGAATATTTTAAAACTAAATATCTATGAAGTTCCTATTTTTAAAACATGCATTTTTCATGTTATGTTTGGCCGTCATGTTTAACTCTTGCAAAAATTATCCACCTACCGATCTTACAAAAAACGGTATTATACCAAAACCCGTTTCTGTGGTTGCCACTCATGGTGCTTTTGAATTAACGGATGATATGTCAGTGTACGTTTCCAATGGAGATGAAGAGTTAATGCGGATTGGCGACTACCTGTCATCTTTGCTTAGTACTCCAACAGGATTTAAGTTTCCGGTAATTAAAACAGACAAGGAACCTTCAAAAGGCGGTTTTTATCTAACTGTAAATGATAGCACAAAGGAACTTGGCGAGGAGGGTTATGAGCTTACTATCAGCGATCGTTTGGTTCGTGTAATGGCATTAAAGCCAGCCGGACTGATGCGCGGACTACAAACATTAAGGCAGTTATTACCTCCTAAGATAGAAGCTGATAGCATACAAGAAGGGCCCTGGTTGCTGGCAACTGGCACGATACGGGATTATCCGGAGTATGCCTATCGCGGTGCCATGCTCGATGTGGCGCGTCATTTTTTTGGTGTGGAGGATGTAAAAAGGTATATCGACCATATTACGATGTATAAAATGAATATTTTTCATTTTCATCTCACAGATGATCAGGGATGGCGGGTGGAAATAAAATCGTGGCCAAATCTTACTAAACATGGTGGAAGTACGCAGGTAGGTGGAGGTAAAGGTGGTTTTTATACTCAAGAAAAGTATAAAGAGATCGTGCGTTATGCCCAGGATCGTTATATAACCGTTGTACCGGAAGTAGATATGCCGGGCCATACCAATGCAGCACTGGCTTCATATCCGGAGTTATCGTGCGATGGAAAAGCGCCAGAGTTATATACCGGCATTAAGGTAGGGTTTAGTACCTTTTGTACCAATAAAGAGGTGGTGTATCAGTTTGTAGATGATGTAGTGCGAGAATTAAGCGAAATGACACCCGGACCGTATTTTCATATTGGAGGAGATGAATCCCACTCTACCAAAGAAGCAGATTATGTTTATTTCGTAAATCGGGTGCAAAACATCGTAGAATCGTATGGAAAACGCATTATTGGATGGGACGAAATAGCACATGCCACACTCGCCGATAATGCAGTTGTGCAATATTGGAGCAAAGATGAAAATGCGCTCATAGGGGTAGGACAGGGGGCAAAGGTTATTATGTCGCCCGCTAGCAGAGCTTATCTCGATATGAAGTATGATTCCACAACCGTACTTGGACTTAATTGGGCTGGAACTATTGAAGTTGATCATGGATATAATTGGAATCCAGCGACATTGGTAGAAGGAATTGGTAGGGAAAATATACTTGGAGTGGAAGCGCCACTATGGACAGAAACATTAACCAATATGAACGAGATTGAGCAATTGGCGTTTCCGCGTATTGCAGGGTATGCCGAAATAGGATGGAGTCGTCCTGATGGGAGAGAATGGGATGAGTATAAAGTACGTTTGGCGCAACAACGTGAGCGTTATCAAATACTGGGAATTAATTTCTACCCTTCTGCACTTGTGCCTTGGAATACAAATACTGAAAAGGAATAGTAATCATTGCTGCATGGCAAATAGAAATTATATATGCGCAACACAAATTTTGTGTTGCGCATTTGTTCAATTATTTGACGTGACCCGCTCAAAGGTACTTATTATATAAAAAATAAAAATCCGTAGTTTAACCCAATTATTACCAAGTAGGTTGATAGAAAGGGAAACTACGGATTGAATAGCCCAAAAAAGGCCGAAATTTAGGGATGCGTGAGGTTAAAGATTAATTTAGGATTGATAATTGTTTAAAGTATTTACTTCCAACCTCTTACACCACCTGCTATAAGTGAGATTACAAATAGTACAAGAAAAATAAAGAATATAACTTTTGCTATTCCAACAGCTCCTGCTGCAATACCTCCAAAACCAAATATAGCGGCTATAATGGCTATGATAAAAAATGTAATAACTAAACGTAACATAATAGTAAGTTTTTAATTAATAATTAGGATTAAAATTTAAGACCAACAGAAACTTGGATTACCCTGTTTTTGGCATCACCGAGCATGTTGTAGGAGAATTCATCGTCTTTGGCTACCTGACTTAGACCCAAGTTATAATTAATACTAATAATAAGTGGATCTAAATCAAAACCTAAACCTGCAGTTAGACCATAATCAATCGAATTAAAATTCTTCCGGTCCACATCATCTTCGGAGTTAATTTCAAATATACCAAGTACATCCGCATCTGTTTTAAGGTTAGCATCGATTAAATAGCCAACGTAGGGTCCAAATTGAAATTCAAAATCTTCGGATAAATTGAACACCAATTTAACGGGTAGGTTAATGTAATTTAAATTAAAATTTGTTTCTCCGTCAGCTATTCCATCATATTCAACTTTAAGACCTTGACGAGAGTATAACAACTCTGGCTGTACGGCAAACGATTCGGTGATAGCTATTTTGTTGAAAACCCCTACATGAAATCCAAGCTTCATGTTTTTATCGTTATTATCGTCGATACTTAGGGTTGACAAATTTACACCTCCTTTTATACCAACTGCTGATTCTTGTGCTTTGATGGTTGGTGCCATAAGAAGACCTGCTGTGGCAAAGAATAAAAATACTTTTTTCATCTCATTAAAATTTATTTGTTAATATATGGTATTCGATGGAACTCACCAGTAATGTTTTCTCCTGTGTGTAAGGGTACTGTCATGGCTCGTTTCATAATCTATAAACTTTTGTTTTGTACTATTTCAATTAAATTTTTTGTTCTACTTTACTTTTTCAACATCACCTTTTTCGGCTGCTTTTTTAAGTTTTTTATTGGCATAAATGGCAACCTCTACACGTCGATTTTGCTTTCTGCCTTCGTCTGTTTCATTGGTAGCTATGGGCATTGCTTCGCCGTGGCCAACAATGGTGAACCTTCTATTGGGAACGTTACGAGCAGTAAGTTGGTTAACCACTGATGCAGCTCTTTCTTCGGATAATTTTTGATTGTAATCATCGGCGCCTTTATTATCTGTATGGCCTTCTATCAGAATTTCGGTATCGTCGTACTCGTTAAGCGTTTTGGCTAAATCTTCTATGTTTTTCTTCGAGGCTTCGGTAAGATTTGACGAATCAAAACCGAATAGAAGACCTGAATCAAAGGTTATTTTAATACCCTCGCCAACCCTTTCTACTTCGGCGCCTTCCAAATCTTTCTGAAGCTCTTCGGTTTGTTTGTCCATGTACTTTCCTATTAGAGCTCCTGCTGCGCCACCTATCATCGCACCAAAAATGGCTCCTTTGGCCGTATTATCAGAACCTGAACCTATTACTCCCCCAATTGCTCCTCCGGCACCTGCTCCTATGGCGCCACCTTTGAGGGTTTTTGTTGAGTTGCAGCCTCCAAATACCAAAAAAGATATTATAACTAGAAGAGTAGCCAGTTTTTTACTTATTTCTTTTGTCTTCATATTGATTAAGATTATTGGTAACTTTTTATTTCTGTTTATACATCGAGAGTACATATGTAATAAACGTGCCACATAGTTTTGCACAACGCACATAAATAGGTAAAATAATCTATCAATCAGGATGTTATATTGTGCTAGCGGTCAAATTTGGAAGGTTAGAAGTAGGTATATTCTGACTACGTTTTTCTACATATTGAGGTTAGCGATATACAAAGGCACAGAAACAATAGTTCTATTTGCGCTCCATAAAGTAATTCTAAAAACACCCGATATAAATTTAAAGGCCATTTTTGGATACTTAAGAAACGTGAGTTGAATCAGAGGGTCTGTGGGAAACAGAAATAATCGGAGTTGCTAAATCTAGCTGGAGGAAAAAACGCAACCTAGGGCTTCACTCAAAGTGAAACCCTAGGTTTTTTAATCAGGTAGAAATCACTTTGAATCCACCTTAAAAATTACATCAAAGCCGCTATCTATAGTTGAGTTGTTGAGCTGTAAAAACAGAAAGCGAAATAGCTCGTATTCCAGTTTTACTTCGTACTTCGACATATCATCTTCGTCCGTTTCGCCAAAACGTTGTTCGTAACTCACAAATAAATCGTTGGTGATATATTTACCTACAACTACGGTGGCATTGTCGAAGCCACCATCGCTTTTTACTTCAATGTAATCCACATCCAGTTTGTCGCCCAAGAAGTTAGTAAGCTGCGATGAGAGCATCGAAGCCGCTGCCTTAGTCGCCATATCTGTTTTTCCTCCCACATTTTCCTGTTGATCCATGGTTAGCTCGTTCATTGCCTTGCCAAAAAGGATATAGGATAGCGCATCGCCTTCGCTAATGGTGCTGCCGTCGAGAGTAAATGCTATGGTAGGTTCTTCGCTGGTTCCGCCCACCGTAACGGTTATTTCCTGCTCAACTTTTTGGCTGTTGCGAAAGCTGTAGGTAGCTTTTATATTCATGTGGGGTAATAATTCTTCGCCCCCTCGAAAACTCACAGAACCCTCTTTGATCATAAACGTCTTCCCCAATAGGTCATATTGTCCGCGCACAATATCCACAGTTCCAAACATCTCAAAAAAATCGGCATGTTTTATCATTTCCAAATCGCCGGAAAGCTCAATGCGCATATCATCATTTTTTATCCAGGTGTTTTTTGGAATTTTAACTTTGATTTTACCTGTAATAAAATTAAAGTAATCGAAGCTAGTACTATCTGCACCGGCTATATCTATTTTTTGAGCAGTCATGGTATCCATATCAAGCTTCATCCTTTCCATTTCTCTTAACAGAATTGGTTTAGGTATTTTTGGAGGATTCCCTTTTTGTATCATCGCCAATACGGCGGGTAAATAAATCCGTGCTTCGGGTATGGTTAGGTTGCCGCCAAAAACTACATCGCCTTTTTTCCCACCTATGTTGGCCTTGCCCGAAAGTTCCATATTAAACTGCTTATGGTCTACGGGGTTAAACCTATCGAAAGTTAAGTTGATGGTTGAATTACTGACGTCGCCCTTGTAAAAGTCGGAGTTAAAGCTCATTTCACCGTCTCCGGTTAAACTACCGTCATTACTTGTAATATTTAGGGTATCCAGTTTTATTTTGTCGCGCAAAAAGTTAAGGGTAAATTTGATGTTACTATAATCTATACCGTATTCTGGGATTTTAACCAATGCATCTTCTAACTTTAACGATCCATTTAAATCAGGTGATTCAGGCGTGCCTTTAACCTCTATTTTTCCATTGAGATGACCCTTAATTTGATCGGCTATATCAAAAGTACCAAGCACGCTTAAAGGGAACTTTTCGATGAGCAATTCTGCATTCACCGGGTCCTTGATATCATAATCCACCTTCATGCTGTCCAACGAAAACTGAACTGGAAACAAGCCTTTCAGAGATATGCGACCACTATCCTGCGGCACTATCAGGGCTTCGGCGTTTAATTGTTTTTGCTTGTAATTAAAGGAAGCACCTACATCCGTAAATTTGTAATCGCTGAGCATGGCATTTTTCCATTTAATATCTCCATCAATTAATGGAGCAGCGGCAGTTCCGTTGAGTTTAATGTTCACATTGATTAACCCGGATGCCTTAATTTCGGATTCCAGTGACTTTAATATTTCACCCACATCAATATTGTCAACATGGAGTTTAAAATCCTGCGATCCTGTTCGGCTTATATGTCCGTTGGCTTCAATATATTGGGCACTGTCTGCCATGCCCGAGGCCATTTTGAAATTAGCTATACTATACTTTACCGAATCAATTTGAATGGTGGAAGGCTGTTGCAACTTAAAATTCTGGTTTTTAAAATCTATGGTCCAATCGTGCAAAGTTACGGTAAGCAACTTACCCAAATTTATTGTGGCCTCAAGCTGGGTTTTGGCATCTTTAGCTGCTACCCTGGCATCTAAATACATCGAATCGGGAGCCGCTTTTAGATTAGCCCATACCGAATCAATTTTTAAGTTGTTGATGTCCAGATTTTGAGCTAATAAATTTGCATTTATACTAGTGTCCGTGGGCGTTAACAGGGCATCGGCATCCAAACGAATGGTAGCAATAAAAATACTATCGTATCTGGTTTTATCTAGTGCAATTTGACTTTGCAGGTTCAGTGAGTCCAGCGTGCCCCACAATCGAGCATCTATCTGTCCTTGGGCTTGTACCTTAGCTCCCGGAATATAAGAAGCAAATTCGTCGAGGCTCTCAAATTTGGCCGACAAGGTAATATCGGAGTGCGACTGTAAGCTGTAGTTTCCTCTTGCTGTAAGGTTAACATCCTTGGTGGACAGGTTCAAAGTATCAATAGTTATATTTTCGTTCCGGTATTTTACATTGGCCAGTAGGGTATCTAGCTCAAGGTTATAGATGTGCGATTTAGTAAATACCAGTTCGGCATTTGCTTGCATCGTTTTAGGTTCAAAGCCACGTCCTTTAACCCAAGCGGTAAAATTGATGTCAGATTGTAAACTGTCGTTGCCAGTTAGAGGCGCCAAATTAAGTTTATGAGCAGTAAGCTCAATGGTGTAAACAGGTGTTTCATTAAAATCGCGAATAGTAGGTATCAACTTAAACTCACCAAATTGTCCTTTGCCCTGAGCAATACCTTTTAAATTACCTTCGTTCAAATCAAAATTAAAAAAAAGGCTCTCTACTTTTTTGCCTTGAACCAAGCAATTGTTAAAATCGCCATTTACTTTAGTCGAGGCGGTTTGGGGCTTTATGCCTGTTCCGTTGATGTGCAAGTTTCCATTTATTAAATGGTTTAGTTCCTCCTTGCCCAGCCAATAAGCCACATCAATATTTTCGAATAATGCTTGTACATTGTATTGCAGCATTACCTCGTTTTGGTTTTGGATAAAAGCGAGCAAATTAGCCGACTGCAGATTGATATTTATGCGTTGATCTTTATCCTGCAATTCCACCGTAGCCGTTACAGAATCCTTATTTAAAGATGCATTGAACGAAAACACAGGTGTTGCCGGAAATTGTAATCCGGGTATAAAATATTCAAATTCCTCCAACTGCAAAGGGTCACTGTTTAAACTTGCGTTGGCTAGGGTATCCAGCTGATTTATGAATTCTGCTTCGCCCTGTAATTTGTTGAGTGCCGTTTTTATATAAAAATCCTTTAGCACAATCTTTTGAGCTGTTCGGGTGAGTTGCAAGCTCAATTGTTGCAACTTTACTTGGGGCTGCTGGCTTGTAAACGAAAAAGATTTAAGTTGCACCTCCTGCTCCTTGGATGTATAGCGCAATGAAATTTCGGTGTTGAGATCCTCTATTTTTTTGGGTATGATGGTATCTTTCGATTGGATAAACAAGTTACCATCACTCAGTATAAACTGTGGCAGGTAGATGCCTAAAGAGCTTGATGATGAGGTAGTATCCACTTTTTCTGGATCGCTAGGTTTTATAATGTTTTGCACATTCCAGGTGGAGTCGTTTAGTTGTTTTAAAAATACGGTAGGCGTATGGATTCCCAAACTATGTATGCGCAATTCATTGTATAATAAAGGCAGTAAACTGTAGCTTACATTTACTTCCTCAATATGTGCAACAGTATCCTTTTGCGTATCGGTAAGTAAAACGTTTTTTAGTTTGAGATGAGTAAAAAAGTTTCCTTCGATAGCCCCAATATTTACTTTGCCGTTAACAAACACGGAGGCTTGTTCCGAACCAAAACTGGCCAATTTTTTCTTTACCGGACCTGTTTGTATCAGCAATAGGACTATGACCAACAAGGCTACAATGGACAACAATATCCATGCAAGTATGCGAACGGTATATTTAAGTACTTTTTTCATATTAAAATGCTTGTCCTACGCTGATAAAAAATTGCGCGCTTCGTTTTTGGTTCCATACCGGAAATCCAACATCAAATCGCACTGGACCAATAGGGGTATCCACCCTTAAACCGGTACCAGCCGCATAATTCAGATTGCCTAATTCGTACCTGTATGAGCCAGTCCAAACATTACCGGCTTCCACAAATAATACAGTGCTTAAGCGCCAAAATAAATGGTAACGTGCTTCCACGTTGGCTTCCACAATACTATTTCCACCTATAGGTGTACCGCTTTCGCGTGTAGGACCCAATCGAGCTCTGGCCCATCCGCGTATTGAGTTGCTACCACCCGAATAAAACCTGTCCTCAACCGGTATAAAGTCATCGCTATCGGCAGACTTAATGCCACCCACCATTCCGCGAAGTGCAAGAACCACCGAACCTACCTTTTGGTAGTTTCGCACATCGGCCCACAAACGGGTATAACTAAAATTGCCACCAAATAAATAGCCGTTAAGTTTAAGTCCCAATGAAACTTGCATACCATGATCGGGGGAAAATTTTGGATCGGAGCTATTAAAAACTGCACTTGTCAATATTCCTGATTTATTGTAAGGGAATTTATCACTGTTCCTATCCAGCAACTCCTGGTCACCCTCTTCAAGTGTTTGCTTAACATTTTCGAGATAATAACTTACTGTACTTATAAGGTTGCTGTTAAAGCGGTACGAAACCGGAACGTTTATACCAAAGGTACGGGTGTCGTAACCAGGTTCAGATTTTCTACCAATATATGGATTCAATGTTAATGTTGTTTTTGTGGCAAACAACTGCGGTTGTATCCACCTTAAACTAACCAGATAAGGTTCTAGTGAAGAGTGTTTAGCATATAAGTTAAGTCTGCTTGCGCTACCAAAAAGTCCCCGGTAGTTTAAATCTAAAAACCCCCTTAATTTATCCTCTGTTCCATAACCTGCTCCAAACCGTGCGGATAGGCGTGGTGCCTCCTCAATATAAATTTTAACTGGAATGATGCTTTTACGTGCGGTGTCATTTTTCTGAGGCAATACACTCACTACCCTAAACAATTGCAAATAGTATAAATTTTCTCGGGTATCCGAAAGCTTCGATTTATCGTAAACCTCCCCTTCTTTATGTTTTATTTGTTTTCGTATGAGCTTATCACTCACGTTTTTGTTACCCTCAATTGTGGTAGCTCCCACATAGCAAACCGGGCCTGGTTTTACTATATAAAAAATATCGGTTTCAAATTTTTCAGGTCTTAGATTCAAATCGTAGTCTACTTTTACGTAGGCATAGCCCATGTTCATGTAGGCATCCTGAATAATCTGCACATCGTTGTTTATTTCTTTGTCAATGAAACGTGCACCCTTTTTTAGCTCCAAATATTTAAATATTTTTTGGTGGAGCGAGTCTATATTTATATCCGGCTTTTCCTCGTTATAACGGATACCAACACTGTCAACTAAAACGGGTTGACCTTCTTCAACCTCGATTCGTAATTTTATCTTTTTCTTTTTTTCATTTATGATTAAGCTGTCAATGGCTGATTCAACGGCAATAAATCCTTCGCTTTGATAGATTCGTTGTAAGCGAATCATATCCAAATCGATTAGTTCACGGTTAAAGAGGAAGGGTTCTTTTTTTAAAATGAGCTTCTCAATGTACGATACCTCTTTCAAAGCCATGTTTTCGAGCAAATAATCTTCTTCAAGGGTTTTATTGCCTTTAAATTTTATTTGGCGTACCTCGTAATTCTCCTGAGCGTTTATGGTTAAAACGCTAAAGGCAGCTATAAAAAATACACTACAAATTGTACGAAGGCACATGGTGATTAAATTATAAAATGGGTCAATGTCAATGATATTAAACTATGCTCTTGTTGATTTGTTTAAAAACTTAGCACTACAGGTAAGCTTTAATTTCTTTTACTGAATCGGGCGCAATTAAATGTTGGGCTGCTGCGTGTCGAGCTGCTTGAACGGTACTTGGTGTAAATATAATCGTTATATTTTCTTTGCGCAGTTCTTCGGTAAGCGATTTCATCTTTTCATCTTTTACCTTTTTCACAGTTCTAATGTAAATGGATTTTATTCTGTTGGGATATCGGCGGGCTATTCTCGTGTAAATGTCGGTATCTTGTTGCCCATTGTCGCCTATAAGCACAAAGCTAAGATTTGGATAGGTTTTAAAAAGCATATCTATTTTATTAAATTTATGTTCATGTTTTCCGCTACCGGACTTCCAAATCTTCCAAATGCTCACTTTTAACTCGCGGAGTAAAAACACACCTTTGGGTAATTTGTTAAATGAGCAAAAATCGTCTATCAAATCGTATAGTGCCCACTCGCTGCTAGAAATATAAAAAAACGGATTTGAATTATTTTTTTTAACTCCCTTGCTTAGTGCACGATAAAAAGCATCTATCCCCGGAAAAGGTTTGCGCGTTCGTGAGTTACGGAGCAACATGAGCCTTAGCTTACGCAAAAATTTTGTAGAGTGGCTAACGATAATGGTATCGTCGATGTCCGATATGACGCCAAAATCCGCATTGGTTCCCGGAATAAGCACTTCTCCCCAACTCAATACTTTTTCTTCATCTGATGTTTGGCTATGTTTCAGCACGGCTTTGCAAGCTATCCATTGGCTTTGTGAGTTTGGCTTTAAAACTGACGATGACAAGGTGGACGAAAATAGTCCGTTATCATTGGTTATGGTTTCTTGTTTTGTGTCGGCAATCTCTAAGCTAACCGTGGCACCTGCTAATTGATCGCTCGAATAACGTTTAATCATGGAAAGCATATTTTGCCACATAGAATTTTTAATGTCGGGAGTAGCCATACCTTTATCCTCGGTAAGGCAACCGCTCACAAAAGCTTTGCCCGAGGCCACAAATCCTTTATATATAATAATTTTAGGAACCCCAAGCCAACCCAAGCGATGCTTTAGCTTTACTTTTAAACGGGAGAAAGGATTTCGTTTTTTGTGTTTTAAATAATCTAATTCATTGGATGGTTTTTGCATATATCGGCTTCTTTATTGTAGCTTAGAGCTAATACATTCAAAAGATACATAACACATGCCAAACAAACCAATTAAAAAAAAGCAAAAGCTTATTTTTGTCGTTAACCCCATCTCGGGCGACTTAGATAAAGATATTGTTGAAGATCACATACGTCGTTATGCGGAGCAGGAGGATTTTTGGGCTCACGTGTATTATACCACTGGTGAGTCTGATGATGCGGCCATCCGGGAACTGATAAAAAAAATAGAGCCCGATAAAGTGGTGGCAGCAGGAGGTGATGGAACGTGTAACATGGTGGGCAAATTGTTACTCAACTCCCCAATTAAAATGGGTATCTTACCTGTAGGATCGGCTAATGGTTTAGCCACTGAGCTTTGTATCCCAAATAAAATAAAGGAAGCCTTAAAAACGGTGGTACACGGTATCGTAAAAGCCATTGATGTTATACGGGTAAACGGTAATTATATTTCGTTGCACCTAAGCGATATAGGCCTGAATGCGAACGCTGTACAACGTTTCCAAAAAGATACGGTTCGTGGATTTTGGGGCTATGGCAAACACCTAATGGGCGAATTAATGGCTGCTAAACCGCTTAAATTTAAAATTGTAATAGACGGACAGGAGATATTGAAATCGGCTTACATGGTGGTACTGGCCAATGCATCGCAATACGGTACCGGTGCCAAAATCAATCCCAAGGGTAAGCTTGATGATGGGGTTTTTGAAATTGTACTGGTGCGTGCATACTCAATCCGTCATTTGCTGGGTATGATAGTTCCCCTTTTTACCAAAACAATACATCAGTTGGATTATATTGATGTTTACAGCTGCAAAAGTGTAAGGATTGAAACGCCTAAAAAAGAGATTGTGCAGGTGGATGGCGAAGTTATTGGAAGTATGAACGTAATAAATGCCAATATTTTAGAGAATGCGCTACAAGTAATGGTTCCTTAGTAGATAATTATAAAAAATTGTTAAACGAAGAGTATTTTTATATACACACAGCGAAATATAGTACACACAGCTTTTACTTTTAGATATTGAACGTTGTTAGGATAAAATGAGTAAATTTTTTTTTAAAATATAAATACTTGGCACTATGAACAAGAAATGGATGATATTATTAAAGCATAAACAAATACCGATGTATAAAGAGGTACATTAGAACCGCAAATTATTTATTTTATGAAACGTAACATTTTATTAAAAACAGCACTAACACTGTTTATCATTACTGTATTTCTTGTAGCAATCATTTTGGCTAAAAACATTTTGGTACCCTTTGCAATAAGTGTTTTTATCATGTATCTAGTGTTTCCATTGGTATCAAAATTAGAGAAAGAAGGCATGCACCGTGTTCTTGCCATTCTGTTGGTTTTATTAGTAACTTTTGTAGTAGTAGGAGGTATATCGGTTTTTGTTGCCGTGCAAGTATCCAATACGAGTATTGACTTTACTGAGATAAAAGAGCAATTAGATACAAAAGTAGATGATTTTCAGGGATTTTTGGCAAACTGGTTAGGCATAAATACTTCAACTGTGGATAAATATCTATCCCAAGTTTCTGACAATTTACTATCGTTTGCTAAGGATAAATCAGGAACCTTTTTTGCCGCTACCACTACCACTTTATTCCAACTTTTTGTGCTTCCCGTTTTTGTTTTTTTTATGTTATTTTATCGCACCAAGGTGGCTTATTTTATATTTAGGTTGGTGGGTCGTAAAAATAAGCCAAAGGCACTTTACGTACTTCGCCAGATATCAACGGTAACCGGCAGATACATGGCTGGACTGTTAATAGTAATTTTGATTTTAGCGGTTTTTAATGTGTCGGGTTTACTAATAATTGGTGTACGCTACGCTATAATATTTGGGATTTTAGCTGCCGTTTTAAATATAATACCTTATTTTGGTACATTCATCGGTGGCTCGCTTCCTGTTTTGTATGTAATGCTTACAGATCCGGATCCCTTGCCAACAGCTTTTAAAATAGTCATTTTATTTACTACAGTGCAGTTTTTAGAAAACAATGTTATTACACCCAACGTTGTTTCAAATAATATTAAACTTAACCCATTAGCCATCATATTAAGTTTGTTGCTGGGTAATCTTATTTGGGGAATGGCAGGAATGCTTATTGCTGTTCCTATGTTGGCCATAGCAAAAATTGTTATGCAAAATGTGGACGATTTAGAACCTTTCGCATACTTAATAGGACCTCACGGTGTCGAAAAACACAGCATGAGTATAAAACCTTTCTGGAGAAAAATAAAGAAAGCAGTGGGATATGGTAAAAAGTAATATTAAAAGTAAATTCTCAGATACCTTAAAGATACTTAAAAATTCAGTTATGAATTTTGGAAGTAACAGGCCGGTGGACTTAGCTGGCACTACCGCTTATTTTGCCATCTTTTCCATTGTACCCATTATTATTATTATTATCTCCGTATTTGGTTTGCTCACGGGCGAGGCATCCATAAGGGATAAACTTTTTCAAGAACTCAACGTGCTTATGGGATCCAATAGTACCGCATTGTTAAAAGACGCCATTGAAAATTATCAGATTAGCGAAAACAGTACGATAGCTACCATAATAGGTGCGGTTTTTTTTCTGGTATCCGCCACCACGCTTTTTAGTTCTCTTCAAAACTCCATTAATTATATTTGGCGCGTACAAGTAAAGTCCAATATAAGGACTAATTTATTTAAGTTGTTAAAGGATAGGGTTTTATCCTTTGGCATGATACTTAGTTTAGGATTTATTTTATTGGTATCCTTGGTTATTGATGCTTCTATCGCTTTTTTAAAAGAGTTTCTATCCACCTATTTTACTCCCAAACTTATTGTACTGGCTCAATTGACCAATTTAGTTTTAACATTAGGAATTATTACCTGCGCCTTTGCCTTTATTTACCGCTTTTTGCCCGATGTAAAGGTTAAGTGGAGTGCCAGTTGGTTTGGTGCTTTGTTTACGGCCATACTTTTTACCCTGGGTAAATTATTAATCGGATTGGTTATAGGAAGTAGTAATATGGGAGCTGTTTATGAAACCGCAGGAGCATTCATTGCTATTTTAATATGGATTTACTATGCTTCGCTCATTTTTTATTTTGGTGTGGAATTAAGCCATCAGTTTAGTAAGTTTTACAAGCATAATAATACGGTTAAAAACTTTGCCGTGCACTTTGAAATTGCAACTATTGAGACAACATAGATGGAAGTAGGTAGTTGTATATTAATTTCAATCCTTATTTTTCTTCAATGAGCACGGCATTTAGCGTGTACGGCCTTTGATGGATGCCGTGCAATGTTTCATTGATAAATCGGTTTCCTGTCCGGCAACAGACGGATAACTGAAACATAAATTTGGAATTATCTGAAGATTCCAATATACGAGTCTTTTATTATGTTTTAAGTGATTTCTCCTCTGTTTATTAAGCTATTTAACCATTATTTATATTGCATCGTATATATGTATTTATCTACAAACCTCTACATATTTAAACAAAAAAACGGATTCTACAGAATCCGTTTGTTGTTTGTTTAGCTATTTATAATCGTCTTCCCTGTATGATGGATATGATTATCGAAATTACTGCAAAAACCAGTAAAATGTGGATGAGATATCCCACGGAATAAACTAAGAAGCCTAAAAGCCAACCTATAATTAGGATAACCGCGATTATATATAGTAAGGATCTCATAGGATTATAATTGATTAATCTCATCCACTAAATCCTGACGAGCTTTGCCAGTTTTTTTCTGAAGGCGTCCCAACAATTCATCTTCTTTACCTTCCACATAGGTTAAATCATCATCGGTTAATTTAGCATACTTTTGCTTAATTTTTCCTTTCATTTCATTCCAGTTTCCTTTAATCTGTAACTTGTCCATAATGTTATTTTTTAAATGAATAATTAAAATATCTATCGAGCCGGCTATTTATTCAATGGCTCTTTATAACCTATACAGAGCAAAATTGTGCCAAACCTGAATGGTTTTGTAAGGGACTGATTATTAGGGCTGATTAATGTTTTCAATCTAAATTCTTGTATATTGCTAAGGCTATTGTGTGTACAGTTTTACTCACCAACGTCCGGACCTTTAAAAAATAGCAATTGTTTTAAGACCCGATAAAATAGATTTCCACCAATAATTAAAGATGGATCTTTTCTTATTTCTTTCGAAGCTGATGGTGCCTTCACTATAACCGTTGCTACCCTTTATATTTTGTTTGTGTACAACAAAAAAATTCACAAGAAAAGAGCTTACATCTTTTTTGCTAAAATCATCTTTATCTAAAATTGAAATCTTTAAATCATCATACTCAAAAATAAATGATCCACCAGAGGTGTCGTTGTCGTAAGTGAAATCAAATTGTAGATTTTTAATATTACCCTCATCGGCTTTTACAAAAGCATTTTGTTTTATCATGCGGTTAAGTGAGGCAACGGGCATAGGCCCCATTTTGCCATAAGCACGGTATGGATCTGGGTACTTTTTATTGGGGAAGGTAAAGCTGGCCTGTAATAAAGCTTCGCTCATTACGCTGCCTTGAGCCTGCATTGTTGTTGGTTTGCTTATCAGGCTGTCGATGTTGCTCAAATGGTCTATGCGCGCACTTAACTCATCAAAGTACACCATGCCAGGCTTGTCCGAATCGTCCACACGTTCGGCATATTCAATCCGAGCCGATTCAATAAAAAACGAATCACAATGCACACCTATCGGAAGGCTGTTGAGCATGGCCATAGGAAGTTTTGTATCTGGTTTGTCCGGGAACGGCAGTCGCTTGTCTTTAAAGGCTCGTCCCTCAAAACTGCCAATTCTGGCTTCGGATAATACAAGAGCCGAATTAGTCAATAAGGTGTTTAGTTGAATTTTATTAAAATTTAGTTTGCTAAAAGTAAAGTCAAACCAATCGGTCTCGAAACCCGTTTTATGTCCTATTTTATATTCGGAGTATAGCGATTTCAGCTTCAGCGTATCGATGCTTAAATTCATTTCGTCCGAATCGTAACTTAGGCTATCATATTGGAAGGCGTACGAACCTGCTGAAAAATTAAAGGTGCCCTCTAGCAAAGACAATTGCATACGATCGAAGGATGTGCCTTTATAGTTATACCTGTTGGAATCACCGTTTTTGCTGAGCTTGTCTAAGCTCACATTCAAACGAGTATTAAAAAGGGTATCCTGTTTTAACGAGTCGGAAGAAACAAAAAGTATGTTCGCTTCCTGAATGTTCAGCGTTTTAATGTCCAGCTTTTTGCTGTTTTTTTTTGAAGAACCCGTTTTGTTGAATATGGCACTTCTAAAAAATGCCGTATCTATGCATAAGTTAGGGTTTTTAATGCTAACCTTGCCTGCGCCAATGTTTCCATTAAATAATAAGGCAATAATATGGATGGGCTTTATATCTACCCTTTCAATGGTTAGTGTGGCGAGTTTTGCCGAATCTTCAATTTCAATGTTGTTAATAGCTATCTGCCGTCGAAGCAAATTAATGTCCACTGATTCTACGCTTAATGCAAGCCCATCTATCTCCGTGTTTTTTATCTTACGTTCCAAATATCCCGATAAAACAAAGGAAGCGGCAACAGTTAAAAAAACAACAGCTACTACAATAGTAATAACTGTTGTTAAATTAAATTTAAGATGTTTCATAATGCTACTTTAATTCCTGTATGGATTTGAATATGCTATTTCGGAATAAACCAAATTACAATTTATATATCCAACTTGGTAAATAGCAAAATAGTTTTTACCCAATGCGAAATGTTATCAATTGGCCTTTCGGGTAGTCATAAATGCTCCCACCATCGTAACAATGGCACTTACAATTAAAGGTGTCCAATTGGCTTTGCTCACGGCTATGTCCAATCCTAATAAACTAAACGATTCGGAATCGTTAATGGCTTGTATTCCAAATACAACAACACCTATAATCCCGAGGATAACTAATACTATTCCTAATACTTTCATAATATGCTAATTTTAGTGAAACAACATAACAAATGCAATAACCAGGCAATGGAGGGTTTAGGACAGATTATGCAATATAAGTTATGACTAATAAATTTCTGTAACAAGTTTATTTTAAGTATATTGACACCAAGTATCCCAGAATGTTATCGTAATTATCGAAATCTGAAGTTAATTTTTGTGGATACTTGTTTTATACAAGGTGGGGATAAGTCTACTCACTTATTTACATCTAATTATAAATGTTTATGCTTTGTAAGCAATGAAGTTTCATGGTTTTTCTGTAAAAAATACGTAATTTGCTTGCTTTAATTCAGCCAGTATTTCCATCGATTTACTATATAAACTTTCAACCAACAACACAAGTTTACACCATTATTGATGCGTAATAAATACAACAAATTGGAGCAGCAGCTTCATGCGGTAAGTGCCCAAATAGACGACTTCATAAATGCTGAAAATAGTTCAGTTACCGAATTGGAGGATATTGAAAGCTGGCTTTTTAATCAATCGGAAAAAATACGTTTGCTTAAGTTAAAAGGAGCGGGTTGTGCAACCACAAATAGTGTGCAGTTGCAGAACATACGTTACGATGGAATTATTATTTGTGATTCGCAATTTAAAATTCATCAGTGTGCGGGACCAGCATATTTTTTCCCAGGTTCGCTAAAAGGTGTAAAAAGCAATATTTTTATAAGCGAGCTGATGAACCAGGCGGATCTTGTTAAATTTAATGACTGCATTATTCAAGCGCGGCGTACCCTGACCAACCATGCCGTTGAATTAAACTTTCAATCCGGGGATGGTGTGCAAAGTCATTGCCGATTTGAGGTGGATGCCAAAGCCAGTAATTTTAGCGACGATCGAATTATATTATACTTAACGTTTAAAAATAACCGCGAACAGGAACTTGCCGATTACCAGAGAGTTATGTTGGATAGTCTGCCGGGTATTGACGTTTATCTTTTTGATAAAAATTACTGTTACATTATGGTAGGCGGTCGCGAAAAGGAACGTTTTAACCTATCAAACAGTGAATTAGTAGGAAAAACACTGTTTGAGGTGATGGATAAGAAGACACAGCGTAGCCTGTTTCCCTTTTACCATAAGGCCATAAGCGGCGAAGCCACCGAAGGTGAAGTACGTTTTAAAAACCAGTTGTATTATTTGGTTGCCAAACCCATAAGCGACGCAAATGGGAATACGGTTGCCGGCGTTTTGATTGTTCAAAATGTAACTCAGGATAAGGAAGTTGAGGAACGTTTGAAAAAGGCCAAGAAAGATGCACAAAGCGCCAATAAAGCAAAATCGATTTTTATTGCAAATATAAGCCACGAAATACGCACGCCGCTAAATGCAATTAACGGTTTTACCGAGCAGCTCTTTAAAACCAACTTGTCCGATGAGCAATGGCATCAATTGGGACTCATAAAAAAAGCATCTGACCAACTGCTTCACCTGGTTAATGAAATTGTGTTTTTATTTAAATTAGGAATGGGTAAGGTTTATATTGAGGATATACCGTTTTCGTTGCCTGAACTAATCAACGAACTCGATGAAATCTTTTCTATTGAAGCAAAAAAAAAGAATCTGGAATTCACTGTGGAGAAGGATCCCTTAGTGCCGGATACTTTGATTGGAGACCCGTTCAGGTTACGTCAGATTTTGATGAATATGTTGGTAAATGCCATAAAATTCACGGACAAAGGCAGCGTTAAATTTTATTGCGGTTTGAAAAAAGACCTAGATAAAAGTGTTGAATTGTTTTTTACAGTTTCGGATACCGGAAAGGGTATAGCAACTAAAGATTTGCCTTATATTTTTGATATGTTTGAACAAGGTAATGATCGTACTCAAAATTTGCGTAGCGGGGCAGGCTTGGGTTTGGGAATCAGTAAAAAAATGAGCCAACTACTCAATGGAACTATTCAGGTAAAAAGCAAACGCAACGTAGGTTCCGATTTTTCGTTGGAAGTACCTTTAAAAAAGGGCAACCCAAGCGATAATATTGAAAAAGAAAATAGTTTTGATCTATCTAAAAAACATCTTAGAAATAAAACAATACTGATTGCTGATGACGATGAACATACCTTATTACTCAGCGACATGATATTTAAAAGCTGGGAAATGGATTATGTGCTGGTAAACGATGGATCTCAAGCCTTGAAGGAACTAAAGAAATATAAGTATGATATTGTATTGCTCGACATTAATATGCCCAAAAAAAATGGTGTTCAAGTAATAAAAGACATAAGAGCCCTGAAGGATGGTCCCAATCAAAAAACACCATTTTTATGTATTACGGCCAATGCACTTATAAGCGATATTAAAAAAAACCTTAAAGCCGGGTTTAATGATTATTTAATTAAACCTATTTGCGAAAAGGAGCTTTATGATAAATTGTGCAATACCTTATCTATTAAGCCGCCTGTGAACACAACTGAAGAAGCTGCCTGCAAGGTGCAAAAGCCTAAACAGCGAGGCCAGGATGATGTGTTTGACACCAACGAATTAATACGAACAGCTGAAGACGATAAAGATTTTTATAATAAAATGATTGATAATTTTATTGAAAATGCGGAAGCATTAGGGGATTGTTTTAGCAAAAATATTGTGAGTCGTGATTGGAAAACACTGGGCGAAAGATCGCACAAGGCTATTCCATCCTTCAAATATTTTGGAATGAACAAAATAGCATCTACTTTTGAGGAAATAGAAAGGTTGGCCTTATGGGACGAAAAATATGATACGCTGCCGGTATTAGCTGAAAACACCCTGAAAATGATTAACAAAGCTATAAATAAAGCAAAAGCCGCAAAGCAAAAATAAACTGATGAAGAAAATACTACTAATAGACGACGATACTTTTATTTGCGAAATATTAAAAAAGTATCTGGAGAAAAACAACTATGTTGTTCATGTTGCTTTTTCTGGCCAAAGTGCCAATGACCTACTCAAAAAGCAAAATTTTGATTTGGTGCTTTGTGATTTCCGTTTGCCAGATACCAGTGGTTTAGAGTTGTTGAAAAAAATCAAAATTCAAAAGCCGAATACGCCGGTTATAATTATTACTGCCTATGCCGATGTAAAAGTTGCCGTTCAGTTAATGAAACTTGGCGCTACAGATTACATTACCAAACCAATACAACAAGACGAATTAATTAATTTGGTGAATAAGCTTTTTGAAGAAAAAGCACCTTCAAAAACAACTGAAGTGTCAAGTCATTTGCACAGCGATTTTATTGTAGGCGAGAGTTCGCAAATAAAACAGGTGATGGCACAGGCCAAAAGAGTAGCGCCCACTAATATGTCGGTAATTATTGAGGGCGAAACCGGAACGGGTAAAGAGTATATAGCAAGGTTTATACACGAAAATAGTGAGCGTAAAAGTAAGCCTTTTGTGGCCATTGATTGTGGCGCCATACCCAAGGAGTTGGCTAATAGTGAGTTGTTTGGCCATGTGAAAGGTTCTTTTACCGGTGCCATAAACGACAAAGAAGGTGTTTTTCAGCGTGCAGATGGCGGAACCTTGTTTCTGGATGAAATAGGGAACCTAAGCTATGATATACAATTAAAGTTGTTGCGGGTAGTGCAGGAGCGTGTGGTATCTAAAGTTGGCGATAAAGTATCGCAGAACATCGACATACGGATAATTACCGCCACCAACGAGAATTTACATGCAGAATTACAAGAAAATAAATTCAGAGAGGACTTGTTTCACCGATTAAACGAGTTTAACATTAAACTCCCGGCTCTGCGCAACAGAGCACAGGATATACTTTTGTTTGCATCCCATTTTTTAAAAATGGCCAATGCCGACTTAAACACGGTAATATCAGGTTTTTCGCCCGAAGTGGAGCAGATAATCATGAAATATCCGTGGTATGGTAACTTGCGCGAGCTAAAAAACGTGGTTAAGCGCTCGGTACTCATGAGCAACGGCGATCGGATAGAAAAGGATGTATTACCAAGCGAAATACTATATCCGGAGCCCAGCACCCATTTGCTAAACGGAGCAATGGAAGTTGAATCGAACTCCATTTTAAAAAATGCTTCTTACGAAATAGAAAAACAATTAATTGTAAAAACCATCCAGGAGGCGGGTTACAACAAATCAAAGGCAGCCGAAATGCTAAACATCAACCGAAAAACGCTTTATAATAAAATAAAATTGTACGATATTGATATGTAATGTCCTCTTTTAAAAATCTCCTTTTCCTTTTTGGTACACATGTTGGTAAGGTACACATGTTGGTAAATTAATACCGGAATCATGAAAGGAATGGAGGATAAAAATGAAAGAGAAATATAGAAAAATAGTATTTATAGACGATGATAAAAGCTTAGTGGAAAATTATAACCTAATAATGGAGCAAAAAAAGCTGGCAGATTATTTCGTTTATTTTAATGATGCGAACGACGGGCTGGATTATCTTAATTCGAAATCGATGGAGGAACTGCCCAAGTATATAGTGCTCGACCTATATATGCCGCTAATGGACGGTTTTGAATTTTTAAGGCGCTTTCAATTACTTAAAGAAAAGAAAAAAACCGTTGAGATTTATGTTTGCACCTCATCCAAAAAAAAGGAAGATCGCGACAGGGTTATGCAGTATCCTTTTGTGAGCGCCTTTCTTCAAAAACCCATTTCGATCGATTTTTTGGAACTGTTGATTAAACACTAAATCATTCGTTAATTATATACAGATTGAGTAATTCGCTTCACACCCCATTCGATTTTTTCTAGCGCATAAAAATTATTAAAAATAAAATTAATCACAGTAAAAGATTCAGATAATCAAGACTTTACAAAAGCACAGGCGAGGCATTGTGTCTTTTGGCATTGTTTTGAGATATTGGTTATCGTTAAACAAATTTTTAAACTTAAAAACTATCAAAATGATGAAGACTAAATTTAGCATAACAGTTGCAATTGCCGCTTTATTTATGGTGGGTATTTTTTATGGTTGCGAGAATACCAAAAAAGAAACTCCATTGGAAAAGGCCAAAACCGAACTCGAAAAATTAAATGACAGGCTGGATAATATCTCGGAGGACGATCCGGAATTTTCGGAGAAAGTAGAAAAGGAACTCGATAAGTTTGACGAATCGATGGAAGATATTCGCGACGATATGAACAAAGAGGGTAACAATGTTAAAAGTGAGACGAGAGAAGCTGTTAACAATATTCAGGAGGAAACTCGCAAGCTGCGCGATAACATTAAAAAATGGACCGACAGAACCGCTGATGACATTGACGAAAACATGGAAGAATTAGGAGATGACATTAAGAAAGAATTTAACGAACTAAAACAATCGTTGAGAGAGAAAAGTAAGAAATAAAAGAATGTGTTAGTTGTGTAACAAATTGTTGATTGAGGCAGATGATACTTACATCTGCCTTTTTTTATTTCGAACCATGAAACTCCGGAAGTGTGTTAATTTTTGTAATTTAGCGCAAAATATTTTGTTTCAATTGAATATGAGAATTGGTTTCGATGCCAAACGCGCTTTCTTTAACGGAAGTGGTTTAGGTAATTATAGCAGAAGTTTAATAAGTAATTTGAGTAAGCATGCTCCTGAAAATGAGTATGTACTATTTAAAAATAAGGATAAGCAAGGTGTAAGTTTCGATTTTGCAAGCAATACTTCAGTGGTTTCGCCGAAGTCTTTTTTTTATAAAAAAATGAATTCCATTTGGCGATCGTACGGAATTACCAAAAATATACGTGAGTGTAACTTAGATATTTATCATGGTTTGAGCCATGAACTACCACTGAGCATTAAAAAAACAGGCGTTAAATCTGTTGTAACCATGCATGATGTTATCTTTTTAAATTATCCTGAGCTTTTTTCTGCCTCATATCGTTTTATTTTTAATAAAAAGTACAAACATGCATGTGAGGTATCTGATTTGATTGTGGCTATTAGTGAACAGTCAAAACGTGATGTAATAAAGTATTACAACGTGCCTGAAGAAAAATTTAGAGTGATATATCAGGGATGCAATCCCATTTATTACAATAAGGTCAATGAACTACAAAAAGCTCAAGTCAGGGAAAAGTATAATTTGCCGCAGCAGTTTCTACTTTATGTAGGAACTATTGAAAAGCGGAAAAATGCACTTGGTATCCTGGAGGCTCTGCACCATGGAAAGATTGATTTACCGGTTGTAATTGTGGGTAGACCTACCGATTATGTCAAACAACTTCATCGTTTTATTTCAAATAATAATATGCAATCGCAAGTTATTCTTTTGCATGATGTTTTAACCAATGAATTGCCTTCTCTATACCAGTCTTCTTTAGCATTTGTTTACCCAAGCTTGTTTGAGGGTTTTGGGATTCCGATACTGGAAGCTTTAAATTCTGGAACACCGGTTATTACATCCAAAGGTAGCTGTTTTCCTGAGGTAGGTGGAAATGCTGCCAAGTATGTGGAGTATGGTAACAACGAAGAGATGGTGGAAACGTTAAAAAAAACTATTGAATCGGTTGAGGTACGAACGGATATGATAAATAAAGGATACGTGCAGGCTTTAAAGTTTGGAGAAAAGAAGTTAGTTGCAGATATGATAAGTGCTTACAAGGAGATCTTATAAGAGTTTGGAGTAGGAAGTAGGGTGGAATATAATATAAGACTATATGTACGATTAGAGGGTAAGAGAGAAGGCAGATAACCCCCTAATACAGGCGCAATTAGTAATGTTGGAAATACTAAAAAGTATTGATTTAATTTGTCAAAAACACAGCATAAAATATTGGCGCGATGCGGGTACTTTATTGGGTGCGGTAAGGCATAATAGCTTTATGCCGTGGGATGACGATTTGGATATTTGTATGACCCGTCCCGAGTATGAAAAATTTATGGCAGTCTGTAGCGAGGAACTGCCCGACAACATATTTTTGATGATTCTTTAGATTTGATTATAGTGATACGAATTTGTTTATCAATAGAATGCTTCATTAATCCCGAAAAATTATATAAAGAAATTGCTGATGAAAAAAATCGTATGATGCACGCATACCGAATTTTGCCCTTTGAAAAATGCAACCATAAAAATGTTAAAGATTATTTATGAACACTATGGACTTGAATAACCCAAACGAAAGATACTACGCCTTATTTGTATCTCAACACTTGTACTTTATCCCTCAGTTTTATCCTGTTGCAAAGGAGCTTAAAAAAAGGGAAAAAAAAATCCTGTTTATGTTGATGGCTAAGGATTTACCCGACCAAAACAAAATAGCAGAGGATTTTTGTGATACGAATGGGTTTGCATACAAAGTGTTTAATCCTGATGATGAGGCTATAGAATGTACCTACATGATAAATGGCGGTAATGGTTTCCCTGGCTTTAAAATTAATTATCAATATAGTGTTTCGATTGTACATGGTATCGGAACAAAAGCGGGATATTATAGCGAAACCTTGAACAGCCACGATATAAGGTTTATTGAGGGGCAGAAAAGAGTAGATAAAATAATGGAACTTTTCCCAGATACCAATTGCAATTTATACAATGTGGGATTTGCCAAGCTGGATACGGCTGTAAATTTAACGGATGAGGATAAAGAAAATTTGGTAAAACGTCTCAATTTGGATCCTCAAAAAAAAACCATTTTGTATGCGCCTACCTTTTATCCCAGTTCAATAGAAAATATGGACAAAAGTTTTCCTGCTCATTTTGAGGGATATAACGTGATAGTTAAGCCACATTTTTTTTCGTTGCAACGTAAAACGTATAAGCATCATTTAAAAAAGTTTGCACATTGGGATACTTATACAAACGTTTATTTCGCAGGGAGTAAAGATTTTGATTTAAATCCTTTTATGGCAGTTGCCGATATAATGGTATCGGATGAATCGTCGGCAATATTTGAATTTGCAGCATTAAACAAACCAGTTGTTATAAACCGAAACGTTAAGTATAGACTATCGTACAGGTTGTTTAAGTCAAAAATCAGAAAAAGACTGGATCCTAACATGGATCAGTATCGTCAAGTGGGTACTTATGTTTACAAATACGCTGAGCTAAAAGATGTTGTTGTTGATGAATTAAAACACCCGGAGCGTAAAGAATTGGAGCGTAAGGAGATATGCGACAAAATTGTAGGTAGGGTGGATGGTAAAGTATCGGAACGTATTGCCGACATATTAGAAGAGTTTAAACTAAAAACATCCAGCTAAGAGTTGCCGGATGTTTTTTAAGAATTATATTACCTCATATCCGCAAACTACATAAAAAATTGAAGTTCCCGATTATTTATGATACAATTGATTCGTAATTTGTTGTTTTTGGAGTCTGCTTTGGATAATTATCCATCATTCGATGGGTTCCAAAGTTGGCATTTTGTT
>JAGXIO010000255.1 GCA_024635555.1 Saccharicrinis sp. | reverse complement strand
TGTAATTATATTTTTTTATTATTTACAAATTATTATGAAAGAAGGTAAAGTAAAATTTTTCAATGAATCAAAAGGTTTTGGATTCATTAAAGACAACGAATCAAACAACGAGTATTTCGTTCACGTAACTGGTCTTATTGATGATATCAAAGAAGACGACGATGTAACCTTTGATCTTCAAGAAGGTAAAAAAGGATTAAATGCGGTTAATGTAAAATTAGCATAACGAAATAACGATATTATTGATATTTCAGAAGAATTAACGCAAAGTCCAAACCCCGCTATACAGCGGGGTTTTTTGCATTTAGGGCATTCTATAATGCTCTTTTTGTGCATTTATTTTCTTCGTTACATTCGTATAACTTGAAGGTTGGTAGGGTTGAATTTAATTCGATATCCTTACACTAAACTGGCTTTAATTGCAACATTAACTAATCGTTAACCCTATTCTTTATCAAAATTACCTTAATTTGTAGCTTCGTAATCCTGTAAGTTGCAAGGCAACCACATTTAATATAAAATACAAAAATAGTCCACGAATCATTCGGATTATCACTAATTGTAAAATCAAACAAAATTGTTTTTCGTGAAATTCGTGGAGGAAATGTTTTTTTAGAGCTGAAAGTTATAAATGCGGTTGCCCAATATGATTTACGAATATATTTTTAAAGATGGCTATATACACAGCAGCCGTAAAACTAGGGATTGCTTTGCGCTTATTGTACATCCTATTAAAAAACACATCAAAAAGCATGTTTTTTTGTCCTCTTAAAGCGTAAGTTTAAAGTCTTTAATTCTATTATCTAATAAAACAAAGGTGCTATATTTACGTTTTGCATCTTCATATCTACAATAATAAATACAACAATAATGAGTAAGAGAATTACATTTTTTGCAATTTTATTGCTAAGCATATTAAATGGCGTTGCCAACGGACAAATTATGGAGCCGGCCAAGTGGAAGGTGCAATTTTCGGATAAGGAAGCGGCAGTAGGTGATAAGATTGATGTTGTTTTTACAGCCAACATTGATAATACATGGCATCTATACTCCAATGACTTCGACCCGGAGTTAGGGCCTATTTTAATTTCATTCAAGTTTGATGAAAATCCAAGCTATGAGCGTGTTGGTGATGTTAAACCCATAAACTCAAAGCAGAGTTTCGACGAAGTATGGCAAGGCGAAGTCAGCTATTTTGAGGATAAGGCAGAATTGCGTCAGACCATTATAGTTAAGCAATTGCCGTTGAAGGTTGCGGGTACCTTTGAGTTCCAAAGTTGCTCCGAGGAAACGGGTATGTGCGTCATGGGCGACGATAAGTTTGATTTATCCTTAAATGACGACGGAACTGCAAGCATTCAAGACAATACCACTGCCACTTCCAACGAAGTTTCTTCAGAATACAATGAGGCAATTGTAGAGCAAGGCGATGGAGATAAGGTGGAGACAATGAATACAACAGCGACATCCGAGAAATCGGAAAAAAGTTACTGGACTATATTCTTTTTATCGTTTTTAGGTGGGTTTGCAGCCTTGCTCACCCCCTGCGTTTTTCCGATGATACCAATGACCGTGAGCTTTTTTACAAAGCAGAGCACCAGCAAAGCGAAAGGGATTAGAAACGCGATTCAATACGGTATATTCATTATTTTAATATATGTGGTTTTGGGCTGGCTAGTGGTGCTACTTTTTGGTGCCGATGCCCTAAATGCCCTATCCACTAACCACTGGTTTAACCTGTTCTTTTTTGTATTGCTGGTGTTTTTTGCCATTTCCTTTTTGGGAGCTTTTGAAATTGTATTGCCCTCATCGTGGGTTAATAAAGCCGATTCAGGAGCCGATAAAGGCGGATTGATAGGCTCGTTTTTCATGGCATTAACATTGGCGTTGGTATCCTTTTCGTGTACAGGTCCCATTGTAGGTGCCTTATTGGTTACCGCAGCTTCCGAAGGCGGAATAGCTCCATTAATTGGGATGTTCGGTTTTTCGTTGGCCTTGGCTTTGCCCTTTGCCCTGTTTGCCGCTTTCCCGGGATATTTGAATTCTCTTCCTAAATCGGGCGGCTGGTTAAACTCAGTTAAAGTGGTGTTGGGCTTTTTAGAGCTGGCATTGGCCTTCAAATTTTTGTCGAATGCCGATTTGGTTTTAGACCTCGGACTGTTGCAACGCGAAGTTTTTATTGCCATTTGGATTGCCGTGTTTGGTGCGCTGGGACTGTATCTGTTTGGTAAATTGAGGTTGCCCCACGATTCCCCGATGGATCATCTGCCGGTTTCGCGATTGTTGTTTGGATTGTTGGTATTCTCCTTTACTATATATATGATTCCGGGATTATGGGGTGCTCCACTGAAGCTTATCAGCGCTTTTCCGCCTCCTATGGAATATGCCGAATCGCCAGCAGGCGTGGGTAACAGAGCAGTGCAGGCTTATAATGTGAGTAGTATGCCGGTAAGTGAGGAGCAATTTAAACTGGAAGAAAAACGGCACGTGGGCCCGCAAGGACTTTCTGTGTTTCATGAGTACGATGAAGCCCTGGCTTATTCTCAGTTGGTGAATAAGCCTTTGTTTATCGACTTTACAGGAAAAGCTTGTGTTAACTGCCGTCAAATGGAAATTAATGTTTGGTCAGATCCTGTTGTAAACTCATTGCTGCGTAATGATTTTGTAGTGGTGGCTTTGTATCTTGACTTTAAAAAAGATTTACCCAAGGAAGAATATTACATATCCGAAACTACAGGTAAAAAAATAACTACCATCGGAGGTAAATGGAGCGATTTCCAGATTTCGAGATATAAAATTAACAGCCAACCCTATTATGCCATCGTAGACCATACAGAAGATAACCTGGTGGAACCTCGTGGATATGAGCCGGATAAAAAAGCTTATGCAGAATGGTTGCAACAAGCAAAGGATAACTTTCAGAGGCAATAAAAAAAGGATGAATTCTCCTTAAATATATTGTTAACTTTGGTTTTATTCGAATTGAATCGTTGTCCTGCACTTTTAAAAGCATACTATGTATCCTATTTTTTTATGTAAGCTTAAAGAAGAGTTTGTTCCCGCACTTGGGTGTACGGAGCCGGTTGCTGTAGCTTATGCCGCGGCGTTGGGTAGAGAGATTTTAAATGAAGTGCCCGAAAAAATTGAGTTTTTGGTAAGTGGCAATATTTTCAAAAACGGAATGGGCGTTGGAATACCCGGTTCCGGCATGGTGGGTTTAACTATTGCCGGAGCCATGGGTGCACTCGGTGGTAATCCCAATTGGGGTCTCGAAGTGTTGGACGGTATAAGTACCGATGTAATTGAAAAATCAAAAGAGTTCGTCAAGAATAATAAAATATCAGTAGATGTTAAGTACGACGTGCCCAAGTTGTTTATCGAGTGCATTTGTTACAGCGGTACTAATACCAGTCGTGTTATAATAGAGAACCGACATACCAACGTAGTTTTAAAAGAAAAAAACGGAAAGGTTATTTTTAAAAAAAATACAGAAGAAGCGAGTGAAAAGCAGGGTGAATTAAAGGGCTGGAGTTTTAAAAAAATATATGATTTTATTGAAGAGGTAGATATTAAGGATATTGAGTTTTTGCAAAAGGGCATAGCGTTAAATAATAATATCGCAAAAGAAGGACTTTTCGGAAACTACGGTCTCCAGGTAGGCAAGTCCATGATGTTAAGCATAGAAAAAGGACTTTTATCGAAGGACTTTATGAATAAATCCATCATGCTTACGGCTGCTGCTTCGGATGCCCGCATGGCCGGAAGTTCCATGCCTGTTATGGCCAACTGCGGCAGTGGTAATCAGGGCATTAGTGTAACCATACCTGTGGTGGTAGCTGCCGAGGAACTCGGTGTCAGTCAGGATAAGCTGCTAAGAGCCATGGCGCTAGCCTTGTTGGTAAGTATATACATGAAATCTTTTGTGGGTCAGTTGTCGGCGCTGTGCGGGGTACTCTTGTCCACAACAGGAGCAGCATGTGGCATTACTTATATTATGGGTGGAAATTTGGAGCAACTGGGAATGACACTTCAAAACATGACAGGCAGTGTTACCGGAATGATTTGCGACGGTGCTAAGTTCGGCTGCTCGCAAAAAATATCCTCCAGTGTAGGTGCTGCCATCCAGTCCTCCTTATTGGCCATGAACCACAATCACTTAGATGGCTTAAATGGAATAATCGATGATGATATTGATGCAACCATCCGTAATATTGGCCGCCTAGCAACCGAAGGAATGGAAGTTACCGACGATGTGATATTGCAAACCATGCTCGATAAAATGAAAAAATTTGAATAAAAACAAACAAACTGGTTCGAAGCTTGGTGAAAGGATAGTTTCTTTTTGACATGCCGTTTGCCAAACCCAAACCAATAACCCAAGTACATAAACTAAAAAAAAGCGTACAATGAACAAAAACCTAACATTATTATTGGTAGCTGCGCTGATGCTGCCGGGCGTATTTCTTAAAGCCCAAAATACCACAACCATTCCACTTGATCCAGACGTGAAGCATGGTAAGCTAGCCAACGGCATGACCTACTACATCATGAAAAATCAGGAGCCCAAGCAAAGAGCTAGTGTTTACTTTGTGCAAAATGTAGGTGCCATTCTTGAGGAAGATTCGCAAAATGGGCTTGCTCACTTCTTGGAGCATATGGCCTTTAACGGTTTGGAGCATTATCCTGGAAAAAGCATGCTCAAATATCTCGAAGCCAATGGCGTTAAGTTTGGCAGAGATATCAACGCCTACACCGCTCAGGACGAAACGGTGTATAATCTGAGCAATATACCTACCACTCGCGAAGGTTTGTTAGATTCAGCCTTGTTGGTACTTCACGATTGGTCGGGCGGTTTATTGTTAGAAGGCGATGAGATTGAGGCTGAGAGGGGTGTTATCCGCGAGGAATGGCGAACCAGGCGAACCTCGGGTTTCCGTTTGATGAAACAAACCATGCCCTATACTTACAACCATTCAAAGTATGCCGAGCGCGATGTGATTGGTTCTTTGGACATCATCAACAACTTTGATCCTCAGGAATTAAGAGATTACTACGATAAATGGTATCGTACCGACTTACAGGCTGTTGTGGTGGTTGGTGACGTAGATGTGGAAAAAGTAGAGCAAAAAGTTAAAGAACTCTTCTCAAAAATACCGGCCAAAAATAATCCTGCCGAAAGAATTTATTACCCCATACCAGATGCCGACGAAATGGCTTTTGTGGTAGCCAAAGACAAGGAAGCACAAGGAGTTGGCATCAATTGGATATTTCGCAACGATCCGGTTATGGAGCACGACGAAGCATATTTGCGCACCGATATGGCTCAAAGTATGTTTAGCATGATGATGAGCAATCGCCTGAGTGAACTCACACGCAAACCCGATTGCCCCGCCTTGGGGATGAGCGTTGGTCATTTTACCCTTGGACGTACCAAAGATGCGTCCTATTTAAGCATCAATCCCAAAGAAAATAAAGAAAAAGAGGCTTTTGCCTTAATGATTACAGAGCTCGAGAGGGCGCGTAGATTCGGTTTTAACGAGTCGGAATTGGAACGTACCAAAACCCAGTTGCTGCGTAGTTACGAAACGTATTACGAGGATCGTGAGAAAATAACCAACGATACCTGGGCCAAACAATTGGGCGATCACTTTTTGAAAGCAAGTCCTTTACCATCCATTGAATGGGAATTGGAATTTGCCAAAGAAACGATCCCATTCATCACCCTTAAAGAAATTCAGGCTCTTTTCAGCGATTTCCAGAATGTACAAAACAGTGTCATTTCTATTTCGGGTCCCGATAAGGAAGAGATTATCTATCCTACCAAAGAGGAACTAATGGCAGAAGTAGAAAAGGTGATACTTACCGATTTGGAACCTTACCAGGACGATGCTGACGATAGTCCATTGGTTGCTCAGGAGCTAAAAGAAAAGGCAGTGCTGGCGCAAAAGCCAGTGGCTGGCATAGATGCCATCATGTACACACTCGAAAACGGGGCACGGGTGGTTATTATGCCTACAGAATTAAGTAAAGACGAAATTCTGTTCAGCGCACATAGCTTTGGCGGAATGTCTTTGTTAAAGGAGGACGAACTGGCAACAGGTAATTTGGTAACCAACATTGCGGCTATGTCTGGTGCAGGTTCTTTTGATGCCACGCAGCTTAAGAAAAAAATGAGTGGTAAAATAGCTAATGTATCGGCCACTCTGAGCGACGATAGCGAAGGATTCAAAGGGTCAGCATCACCCAAAGATTTTGAAACGATGCTTCAATTGCTCTATCTAAAATTTCAGGAACCTCGCTTCGAAAAGGATTCGTACGAAACACTCGTAGGATCCTTGAAGAACCGCTTGGTATATGTAAAAACGGATAATAATAAGGCTTTTGGGGATACCATTAATGTATTAAGTGGTAACTATAGCCCGCGTAGTCTGCTTTTTAGCGAGGACTTTGTAAACCAGTTGGATTACGATAAGGCCGTATCTATTTACAAAGATCGTTTTCAGGATGCCGACGACTTTACCTTTATATTTGTTGGTAATATTGACATGGAGAGAGATATGCCTCTGATAAAAAAATATATTGGTAATATAACTTCATCGGATCGTACTGAAACGTGGGTAAACCATCATGTAAAACCAGCCAAAGGAGCCAGTTATAGAGTGGTTGAGCGACAGATGGAGGTGCCTAAATCAACGGTTTACTATTCGTTGTATAACGATGTGGAGTATAACCTTAAAACCAGAACTTATGTCAGGGTAATAGCTGACCTTCTGAGTAAAAGATATCTCGAAACAATTCGCGAAGAAGAAGGTGGGAGCTATGGTGTGAGCGTGCGCCCGTCCATCTCAAAGCGAGATGATGAACATGCTTCCATTGCTATGAAGTTTGATTGCGATCCAGAAAAAAGAGAGCGTTTGAGCCAGATAATGAAACAGGAAATCGTTAACCTGACCAAAAATGGACCTATCGTTGATGACCTGAAAGAGATAAAGAAAAATTATCTAAAAAGCCGCGAAGAAGCCGAAGATCAGAATGGTTTTTGGCTTAGCGTACTCGAAGGTTCATTAACCAACGATGAGCCTATTGCCAGTACTGCGGAATACAACAAAATGATAAACGACATCAGTGCCAAGACTGTAAAAAAATATGCGCAAAAGCTATTTAAAAATTATGATTCGGTTGAAGTGGTGATGAACCCCATAGTAGCAGAATAAATGTTTTTTATAGCTTATGAGATTTTATCATTTTAATTGATAATGGAGCCCTGGCAATTTTGTCGGGGCTTTTTAAATATATCATTTTATAAGTAATACTATAGCTGATATCGCTGTTACTAATAGGATAAAAATCCGATAAGCTTTTTCGGGAATATACTGAACTATCTTTTTTCCGGCAAAGGCTCCGATAATCAAAATGGGCAGCATAACAAAGTTTAATTGCAAGGTTTTAAAGGATATGGAATGCCAATAGAAAAAATGAATAGGTAGTTTTATGGTGTTCAGGATAAGATAAAAATACGCACCAGTACCGATAAAAACATTCTTAGGAAGTCTCATACTCATGAGGTAGAGATTAAAAATTGGCCCAGCTGCATTTCCTATCATGGTAGCGAAACCACCGGATAAACCCAGCGAGTTGGTAAACCATTTATTTGTGGTTAGCATTTCCTTCTTCCCCGAAATATCGCGGTAAACAATAATAGCCAAACACACCAATATGGATACCGCAATGCTTATTCTAAACTGCTCGTCGTTGATATACTTACCTACAATAGTGGCTATAATAAGACCAGCTATTGCCCAGGGGAACAGGCGTTTGATGTATTGCCACTGCGCATTGCGACGATAGTAGATGAGGGCAAAAGTATCGCCAAAAATTAAAAAAGGCAACAAAATACCTACCGAGGCCATACCACCATAAAGGTGAGCCATTATGGGAATGTTAATCATCGCAAACCCCTTCAATCCCGACTTACTCAGGCCGGTAACTAAAGCACACAATGCCGTTATAATCCAGATGTTCCATTCTGTTTGCAGTGGGTTAATAATAGATTCAATCATATCTGCAAAGGAAAACATTTTTTTTATAAGTGCATGAATTGATTTCGGAAACCATCGATGAAGTCATTTGTAAAAAATGGAGCTTTAATATTATTTATCCGCGAGGGATAAAAACTTTTTTGCCGTCTAACTGGATAATAGAACATTAAAAAACAATTTTTATTCATTAATACTTATTGAAATGAAGAACTTATTATTTAGCATGTTATTCCTTGTGGCTCTGGTAACTATCCCCCTACAAGCACAACAACCAAAACGTGAAGGCGGTACACCCGAAGAAATGGCCAAGCGTCAAACCGATCGAATGAAAAAAAGCTTAGAATTGAGCGATGCACAAGCCGTTAAGGTAAGTGAGATTAATCTTAAGTTCATTAAAAAGCAGGCAGAGGCTAAAAAAAATGTTACAGAAAACAGAACTGCCATGCGCGAAGCTATGGTGAAACTGCGAAATGAGCGGCAAACCGAGTTAAAAACCGCCATGAGCGATGCACAGTTCAATAAAATGCTGGAGCAAGAAAAAGAGACGATGCAAAACAGAGGTGAAGGGCGAGGTCAGAAAGGTGAAGGGCGTCAAAAATAAAAATAAAGGAGCGTAGCTTTGTTGTAAATAGTAGTTTTCATAGGCAATCACGTTGATTTGGAGGTGCATAAGGCTTCTAATCTATAAGACTTTCAAGATTCATCAAAATTGATGTAGTGAAATAGATAATATCCCGTTATGTGGTTAATTTAAAAAAGTTAGGCTGTATTACAGTCTAACTTTTTTTGCATGTGTGGAAAATGGTAATCCAGGCGATGGTGTCCAATCGTTAGCGATAAAAAAAGAGCCCAATTCGAAGCTGAATCTGTAGTCTGCATAGTCCTTTCCAGGTGCCATTAGGAAACCCCTAAACCGAAAAACGCGATTATGATTTTAATTTCTTATTTTTAAGATGCACTGGGTAATCCTCCGTTTTATAAAACTTTTTAAATTATACGAGGTCTGTCAATGCAAATTTTTTAAATTCGTATTGACAACAGGCTTATGGCGTATCGAGGAAATCCCGATTATGGCTCCTTTCAATGCTGTCAAGTCTCAAAAACCAGTATTTTTAATCCGTTTCACGGTTTTACCTTATTTTAGCCAATTATGAAGATAGGATATGCAAGAATTTCCACCAAGGATCAAAAATTAGAAATGCAGACCGAAGCTTTGCAAAAAGCCGGTTGCGAAAAAATATACAAGGAAACACAAAGTGCCGTTAAAGAACGTCCCGAATTACAATCTACCGATAAGTAATCAATTTTATAATTTAGTTCGTTTCACTTCTAAATTCTTATTGATTATCGATCGGCATAATACAGGATAAAAATTTTAGGATGTATTATATGCTCAACCATCTTCGCCAGGGTGATGTGGTAATTGTTTGGAAACTCGACAGGCTTGGCCGTTCCCTAAAACATCTCATCGATCTGGTTACCGACTTCCGGGAAAAGGGGATAGAATTTATCAGTCTTAACGATAGCATCGATACCACCACCGTACCAGGACGGTTAACCTTTAACATCTTCGCCAGCTTTGCCGAATTTGAACGTGAACTAATCCGGGAACGAACCATGGCCGGTCTGCAAGCAGCTCGAGAACGGGGCCGTATAGGTGGCCGCAAAAAAGGATTATCTCCGGAAGCCAAAAGAACAGCTTATGCATGTTATAC